>JAKSAX010000301.1 GCA_022361395.1 Desulfobacterales bacterium
GGCCCGTTTCATCAGGGCTTTCATGCTTTTGCCCCTGAAATCGGTTTCCGTCCTCAGCCCGTCCCGGTTCAGGTCGCAGGACCAGTGGTAGGCCTTTTCCAGTGCTGCCTCGCCCAGGGGAACGATAAAAAGATCCGGCGCAGGTTCCTCAACCCGGATCTCCAACTGCTCCATCACCTCCACCAGCCGGTCAAACCCGATGGCAAACCCGATGGCAGGGGTGGACGGGCCGCCCAGCTCTTCCACCAGGCGGTCATAACGGCCGCCCCCGGCAACGGCGGACTGGGCGCCGAGACTGGTGGTCTGGATCTCCCAGGCGGTCCGCGTATAATAATCCAGGCCCCGGACCAGGGCATGGTCCACCTTGAAATCAACCCCCTGGCGTTCCAGGGAAGCGCGGACCACCTTGAAGTGGTCGTCGCAGTCATCACACAGATGGTCCACAGTGGCCGGTGCCCCCTCAAGGACCTGTTTGCAGGTTTCCACCTTGCAGTCCAGGATTCTTAAGGGGTTTTTTTCCATCCGCCGCCGGCAGTTGTCGCAGAGCGCTTCCCTGCGTTCCCCGAGAAAGTCCAGCAGGGCCTGCTGAAAACCAGGGCGGCAGTCCGGACAGCCCAGGCTGTTGATATGGGCGGACAGCCCCTGGAGCCCGAGCCGCTTGAACAATTCATTGAGCAGAAAGATCAACTCGCTGTCAATATAGGCAGACCCGATGCCGAACACCTCTGCATCAATCTGGTAAAACTGCCGGTATCTTCCCTTCTGGGGTCTTTCCCGTCTGAACATGGGGCCGGTCAGGTAAAATTTTCTCACCGGGTCCGTGGCATAGAGTTTATGCTGGATATAGGACCTGCATATGGAGGCGGTGGCCTCCGGCCGCAGGGTCAGTTTATCCTTTTTCCGGTCTTCAAAGGTATACATTTCCTTTTCAACAATATCTGTGGTTTCCCCGATACTTCTGGCAAAAAGGTCGGTTTTTTCCAGCACCGGAATCCTGATCTCTCTGTATCCGAATGATTCAAACAGGGCGGAGGCTTCTTGTTCAACCCTCTGCCACAGGGGGATCTGTTCCGGTAATATATCTCTAAACCCGCGTATGGTCTGCATTCTCTTTATCTTTATCGCTTTAAGGTTAATGCCAAAATAAAAATACAATCGATATATATAGATTAAAATCAGAGTGTTAGTCAATAAATAAGTTCAAAAGTATGCAAGATAAAAAAAATCTGTAATATTGATATTTTTTTAAGAAATTAAGTATATAATTTCTTATTTTTTTTTGCTAAGATACATTCCTCATTTAATACAGTATTAACTTAAAGCGCTGCGAAATCAGACAGCTGTGCCGTTTCAGTCATCCAGGTAATCAACAGCGACACCGCCCGCAATCCAGCAGCGCAAGGCAGCGAAGCAGCGAGAAGTAAAGCAGCAGGAACTTAGCGTTGTACAGGTGATTTTCATGAGTGACAAACCCAGTTATGAAGAGCTTGAGCAGCAGATAAAACGGCTGGAGAAAACCGTTTCCAGAACCCGCCGGGCAGAAGCGGTTAATAAGACCTTATTCCATATTGCCAGCGCCCTGAACACCAGCGAAACCCTTCAGGATCTCTACCGGTCCATCCACAGGCATCTCTCTTCCCTGATGGATATGACCAATTTTTTTATTGCTGTGTACTATAAGGATAAAAATGCCATCCAATACGTCTTTCGCCGGGACCAGGATGCGGACCTGTCCCCGAAATGGATTCACAATTTCAGCGAGAACCCCTCTCTTACAGGGGATGTTATTCTGAATAAAAAGCCCCTTTTACTGGATGAAGCAGAGCTAAGGGACCTGGCAGCCAAAGGGCGGGTCCTGGGCAGCCTGCCTAAAAACTGGCTGGGGGTGCCCCTGATGATTCAGGGCGATGTACTCGGGGTGATGGCGGTGAAAAGCTATACCAACCCCATAAAGTACAACCAGGACCATGTGGAACTGCTCGGTTTTGTATCAGAGACCATTGCCGTGGCCATTGAGAAAAAGCGGGCCGGAAATGAACTGCTTCATGCCAGAAAAAAACTGACCCGGTCCCAGAAGCTGGAAGCCATCGGTACCCTGGCCGGCGGTATTGCCCATGATTTTAACAACACCCTCTCCATTACCCTGGGCAATATCAACCTGGCCCAGATGATCGCTGCCAGCGATCCGGTAAAGGAGTACCTGGCCGATGCAGAACAGTCTATCCTCCAGGCCAAGGAGCTGGCCTCAAAGTTTGTGGTCTTTTCCAAGGGCGGCGGCATCCGGATTAAATCACATATCGATACCCACGGGTTTCTCAACGAAACCCTGGAGCCCCTGAAAGACGGGCATGCCATCCGGTACATCCTTGATATTTCAGACTTGCCCCCGGTGATGGAGGCGGATAAGGGGCAGCTCCAGGAGGCGTTGAAGAACATCGTGATCAACGGGGCTGAAGCCATGGATAAGGAGGAGCCGGTTCGTGTGGAGGCCCGCGGCCATCCGGAGAAACAGGGCATGATAATGATTTCCGTGACCGACCGCGGCCGGGGAATATCTGAAAAAAACATTGAAAAGGTGTTTGATCCCTATTTTTCCACCAAACCCATGGGCAAAAACAAGGGAACGGGGTTGGGTCTTTCCATTGCATGGGCCATCGTCAAAAATCACCAGGGTACGATTCGTATCGAATCCAGTCCGGGGCAGGGCACACGGGTGGATATGATTCTGCCTGTATTCCAGAAAGAGGGTCCCAGGACCAAGGCTGCCGCATCCGTTAAAAAGGAAAAAATACCGGTGCAGCGGGCCACCACCCGCAAACCCCTGGTGCTGTTCATGGATGACGATATCATGATCCTTGAAATTACGGGCAAGATTCTGGAGCGCCTGGGATACGAGCCTGTGTTGGCCCGGACCGGGGAAGAGGCCATTGACAAGTACCGGGCCTCCCTCATAGAAGGTAAAATCATCGGAAAGGTGATTCTGGACCTGGAGGTCAAGCACGGCATGGGCGGTGTGGAAACCATGGAGAAACTTCTGTCACTGAATCCCGGGATCAAGGGGATTGTGGCATCCGGATACTCCAATGACCCCACCATGGATAACTTTTCCTATTTCGGGTTTTCATCAGCCCTGTCCAAACCCTTCAGCATTGAAACCCTGAGAAAAGCCCTTCAGGACCTGTAGTAAAAGATTCTCCTTAGAAAAAAAAGAGCGGGAGGCGCCTGCCTTCCGCTCTTTATTCATTTTTCAGGACCTGTTGTTTATTTTCTGACTTTCACGGAATTGGCGTGGGCATCCAGCCCTTCTGTCATGGCCAGGCAGATCACGTCGTCCGCCTCCTTTTTAAATGCGGCTTCAGAATAGCGGATCAGGCTGGTTTTTTTTGTAAAATGCTCCACGCTCAGGGCGGATGAGAACCTTGCCGTCCCGGCCGTGGGCAGGACATGGTTGGGACCTGCAATATAGTCTCCCATGGGCTCCGGTGTATAGTGGCCCATGAAAATGGCACCGGCATTACGGATCCGGTCAATATAGTCAAAGGGGGCGTCCACAATGATTTCAAGGTGCTCCGGGGCCAGGCGGTTGGAGAGTTCAATCCCGGTTTCAATGTCCGGAACCACCATGACGGAGCCGAAGTTTTCAATGGATTCCTTTGCAATATCCTTTCTGGACAGGTTTGCAAGCTGGGTGTCAAGGGCTGCCACTGTACTGCGTGCAAGCTCCTCCGAATCCGTTACCAGGATGGATGAGGCCAGGACATCATGCTCGGCCTGGGAAAGAAGGTCTGCGGCTACAAACTCAGGGTTGGCGTTTTTGTCGGCGATAATAAGGATTTCACTGGGCCCTGCAATCATATCGATGCCCACGGTCCCGGAGACGATTTTCTTGGCCAGGGTGACATAGATATTTCCCGGTCCCACGATCACATCCACACGGGGAACCTGCTCCGTCCCATATGCCAGGGCGCCGATGGCCCAGGCAGATCCGGCCTTGAAAACCGAATCGATTCCCACCTTTCTGGCTGCTGCAAGAATGTGCGGATTGATGCGTCCGTCTGCCATGGGCGGGGTCATGAGGCAGATGGACTCCACCCCTGCCACCCGGGCCGGAATGCCGCCCATAAGTACTGAAGAGACCAGGGGGGTCTTGCCGCCTTTGGCGCCCGGGGCATAAATGCCTGCCGCCTGAACCGGATTGACCATCTGGCCCACCATGACCCCGTTCCTGGGGGTGTCGATCCAGGAGTTTTCCTTCTGCCTGGTGTGGTAGGTGGTGAGCTGCTCAACCGCCCGGTCCAGGGCCTTAATAAACTCAGGCTCCATAAGATCCATGGCTTGGTCAAACTCTTCTTCCGTCACCTTGAGGCTGTCCGGGGTCACGGCTTTGGAGTCGAATTTATTGGTATACTCCACAAGGGCCTGATCCCCTCTTTTTTTCACATCATCCAGATAGGCCTGTACATTGTCATGGTCTTCCCGGGAAAAGCCCAGGCCCCTGTCAATGGTGTCCAGCACTCTTTTTTCTGCCTCGTCGGAAGGATATTGAAATATTTTCATGGCGCTTCTTCTTTTTTTCGTGTTTATTATTAGCATCCGGTGTACCGTGGATTGCCCTAGAGCATACCATAGGGATCACCTGGTAAATTGGCAAATTTTTTTATAGCAGAATCCGGCTGGGAAGGACATGTTTAATTTTTAATGAAATCCGAAAACCCCTCAGTTACAAGGCTTAATCCCGGTGTCCTTCTCTCTTTGCTGGCCGTCAGTATTCTGGGATTGAGTGTGCTGTTTTTTTCCATTTATTCGGAAGTGTCAACTAGAATCCGTCGGGACCGCCAGGTCCTGATGACCGGGACGGCCCGGTTTCTGCTTACCCACATTGACGAATGGCTGGATAAAAATATCAGGGTGATCAAAGCAGCCTCAAACCAGTCCGGGATCACTGCCATGGACCCGGAGGTGCAGACCGGGATCTTGAAGTCCATCCAGCAGGAATACCCCTGGATCTACCTGGTCTTTACCCTGGATAAAGAAGGACGGAACCTTGCCAGGAGCGACAACGGCCCTTTAAAGGACTATTCGGACCGGGCCTATTTCAAGGATCTTAAAACGGGGGCGGGACTTTCATGGCAGACACTCATCGGTAAAACCTCCAACCGGCCGGCCCTGGTGCTGGCCCTGCCTATTTTCAGGGAGGGAAGGTTTTCAGGCGTGATTGCCGCGGCCATGGCAACGGATGCCATTTCCCGGGCCGTGGCAGACCGGCACATGGGCAAGTCCGGCTTTGCCGTTCTTCTGGATGAACGGAACAAGGTCATTGCCCATCCGGACAGCCGGTTTGTCATGGAGGAAAGGGACCTGGGCCGCCATATCCTGCTGAACCGGGACAAGCCCCCTGATTTCATGGCCTACGAAGACCAGGCCGGCGTTGCTAAAATCGGTATTGTGAAGGAGAACCACCTGGGCTGGCACCTGATTCTTGAGCAGGAGCAGAAAGAGGCCTTCAGGGAGTTGTATAAATTCCAGAACTTCATGGTTCTGATCTTTGCCTCAATGGTGATCATGGTCCTGGTCATTGCCTGGCTCTTTGCCAGGATATCCGTTACCCCGGTGGTAAAGATGATCAATGCGGGACTCCGCCGTGAAAAAGACCTTGAAACCCGGCTTCAAAAGGTAAGGAAAATGGAGGCCCTGGGCACCTTTGCCGGGGGAATTGCCCATGATTTCAACAACATCCTGGGCGCCATTACCACCTGCAGCGAAATGGCCATTGAAGATGTGGATGAAAAGAATCCGGCCCATGAGGACCTGAAACATATTCTCAAGGCCGCCACCCGGGGGAAAAAACTGGTCAAGCAGATCCTGGAGTACAGCAGAAGCCGCAATACCAGTAAAAAACCGGTAAAGCTGCACCGGATCATCCTGGAATGCCTGGACCTGTTCAAATCCTTCAAACCGGAGTCTATCGAGGTTAAACTGAACATTGCATCCAAGCTGGACTTTATCCTGGCAGACCCCACCCAGATTCATCAGGTGGTAATGAACCTTCTGCTCAATGCCGAACATGCCATGGCAGGGGAGCCGGGAATCTTGAGGATTTCCCTGGCACAGGCGGATCCGGGGAAAACACCGGCAGGTACCATAGCCGAGTTGCCGCCCGGCCCTTTTCTTCATCTCACAGTGTCCGACACCGGCTGCGGCATGGAGGCCCATGTCCTGGAGCGGATGTTCGACCCGTTTTACACCACCCATATGAATACAGGCGGCACAGGCCTGGGTCTTGCCATGAGTGATGTGATTGTGCGCCGCCACGGGGGATTGATCACTGCCGAGAGCAGGGTTTCCCAGGGCAGCACCTTTCACATCTACCTGCCCTGTATCGGGGACGGGGCCGTGCTGGAAGAGGAAGACAAAGCCGATCCCTTTGCCCTGACCGGGGATGAAGAAATTCTCTTTGTGGATGATGACGAACACATGGTCTACTCCGCACCTAAGATGCTGACCCGCCTTGGATACCGGGTCACTGCAGCGGAAAACGCCAATGAGGCCCTGGCGATTTTTAAACGGAACCCCGGCCGGTTTGACCTGGTGATCACAGACAGGGTCATGCCGGGCAGGACAGGTGTGGAACTGGCCCGTGACCTCCGGGGCATTAGAAAGGATATTCCCATTATTCTGTGCTCAGGCTTCTTTAATAAAAAGGATGACACCTTTCTGGATGAAGGGTATGATCTTGCCGGACTGATAGATGAAACTGTTTCAAAACCCTTTGAGATCAAGCCCATGAGCATGGTGATCCGGCAGGTGCTGGACGGGGGGCGTCATGGGTAAACCGGTGGAGAACCCTATGGATAAGCTTGAAGAGGGTCAGGTGCGCATACTGGCCATTGATGATGACGAGGATTTCTGTTACGCCGTCAGGCGGATCGTCGGCCGTCTGGGCCATGGGTTCATGTCTGCCGCCACAGTGGCCCGGGCCCGGGAGTGTGTTGCATCCGGGGCCTTTGACCTGATCCTGCTGGATGTGGGGCTGCCCGACGGGAACGGCCTGGATCTCCTGCCGGAACTTAAGAATCTGCCGTCAGGGCCGGAGGTGGTGATCATCACCGGTGCGGGTGATGCCCGGGGGGCTGAGCTGGCCATTACAAACGGGGCATGGGACTATATTGAGAAAACCGCCTCTGCAAAGGAGATTTCCCTGACCATACGCCGGGTGCTTCAATACCACGGGGAACGGAAAAAAGCCCTGGGACCGGAGCAGGTTTTAAGCCTTAAACGGGATTCTATTATCGGCGAAAGCCCGGGGATGAAAAAGGCCCTGGACAAGGTGGCCAGGGCAGCGGCCTGTGATGCGAATATCCTTATCACAGGGCAGACCGGGACCGGCAAGGAGCTCTTTGCGAATGCGGTTCACGCCAATTCAGACAGGTCTGGCCATGACCTTGTGGTGGTGGATTGCGCGGCCATGCCGGAGAATCTTGCGGAGAACCTGCTGTTCGGCCATAAAAAGGGGAGTTATACAGGGGCGGATGCCAACAGCCGGGGGCTGATCGCCATGGCAGACCGGGGGAGCCTCTTTCTGGATGAAATCGGTGAGCTGCCCTTAACGCTTCAGAAGACCCTGCTCCGGGTCCTCCAGGAGAAACGGTTCAGGCCCCTTGGCGGAGGCAGGGAGATTTCCAGTGATTTCCGGCTGATCGCAGCAACGAACCGGGATCTTGATCTCATGGCAGAAGAGGGCAAGTTCAGGAAAGACCTGCTGTTCAGGATCCGCTCCCTTCATATTGAACTGCCGCGGCTGTGTGAGCGGGACAGCGATGTTAAGAAGCTCGCCCGGTATTATCTGGACCATCATTGCGACCGCCAGGGACTGGACTCAAAAGGGGTGTCCGCTGACTTTTTCGATGTCCTGGCAGCATATCACTGGCCCGGAAATGTCCGGGAACTGGCCCATACCATGGAGCATGTGGTGATTGCCGCCCTGAACGAACCCACGGTGTTTCCCACCCACCTGCCGAATCAGGTGCGGGTGGCGGTGGTGACTTCGGGGCTGGGGGCAGGGAAAGCTTCGGCCCAGGCATCCGGCCATGATTACGGCCCGGACGGGATGCCCGCCCTGTCCGCATACAGGGAGATGGTTCTGGCCAATTACGAAAAAAAGTACCTCTCAGATCTTATGGGCCGGACCCGGAGCGTGAAATCAGCCTGCTCAGTCTCCGGCCTCTCCAGATCCCGGCTTTATGCCCTGCTCAAAAAGTACGATCTTTCAGGGCGTTGAGTCCGGGCTTCGTCATTTCGTGTTCAGGGAATAAATCGTCATTCCCGCTGACAATCGCTTGACATCGTCCCTGGGTTTACTTACAAATTACTAATGCGTTTTAGTTTTGTTCGTATCTGTTATAGCAAATCTGAGAAACGAAAGGACCGGCCATGAAGAAATCGTCAAAGAAAGATGCAGCCGAGATACCGGAAGCCCCTCAGCCTCAGGCAGTCAGGCCTGAAATGGGCGTTGATATCGCTGATGCAGGCAGTATGGATAAAATCCGCGATATCCTGTTCGGCAACCAGGCAAGGGATTATGAAAAGCGGTTCATCAAGATGGAGAACCAGTTGAACCGGGAGGCGGCTGAACTCAAGGATGAGCTTTTAAAGCGAATTGATACCCTGGAGTCCTATATCAAACAGGAGATAAAGGATATCAATGAACGGATTAAAAACGAAACCAGCGAAAGAACAGATGCCCACACCCAGGTTATGCGGGAGCTGAAAGAGGGATTTGAAACGCTGAATAAAAAGCTGCTCCAGGAAGAGGAAAACCTGTCCAGGAGATCCACGGAGCTGAGGGAACAGATCCTGGAACAGTCCAAGCAGCTCTCTTCGGAGATCATGGCAAAGCATGACCAGGCCGCCCATAACCTGAAGCAGGCAGCCCAGGAACTGGATGATGTAAAGGTGAACCGGTCGGACCTGTCCGGCTTTTTCCTGGATATTGCCATGCGGCTTTCAGGGGACGATGCCCTGGGCGTAATGGGCAAGTAACCTTCCATGGATTCCCGGAAGACTGAAAAAGAGTCCCTTGATGCATTAAAGACCCTATTGCTTCAACCGGAGAACCACCGCCTTAAGATCCTGGAGGACCGGCTGGATGACCCGATGAAACGTGCTGATGAGATCAGCCGTGCCCTGCCTGAGGCTGTCTCGCTTTCCGTGATGTCGGGAAACCGGCTGGCCAGGGTAATCCAGCCCGTGATTGACGATTCCCTTAAGGAATCGGTGAGGAAAAATCCCAAAGGCCTGGCAGATGCGATTTTTCCTGCGCTTGGTCCGGGTATACGAAAGGCCATCTCATCCACCCTGATGGGCATGATCCAGTCCCTGAACCAGGTATTGAATCACAGCTTTTCCATCCAGGGCCTTAAATGGCGGTTTGAGGCGTTTAAAACCGGAAGGCAGTTTGCCGAGGTTGTCATGCTGCATACACTGATTTTCCAGGTGGAGCAGATTTTCCTGGTGCACAGCGATACCGGCATCGTGCTGGAGCATGTGGTTGCCGAAGGGGCGATTATCCAGGATCCGGACCTGGTATCCGGGATGCTGACCGCTATCCAGGATTTTGTCAGGGATTCTTTTAATACAGATGCCGGTGACGATCTTGAAACTCTGAGAATCGGATCGGACCGCAGTGTCTGGGTTGAAAAGGGGGAGCATGCCTTCATCGCTGCAGTAATCAAGGGAACCCCTCCGGTTGAATTGCGGACATTCTACAGGGAAACCATTGAAGAGGTCCATATCAAGGCCAGTGGGGCCCTATCGGATTTTGACGGCGATACCACGCCTTTTGCCCTGTTCAGGGAAACCTTGAACGCCGGGCTTCAATACAAGGAGAACCAGGAGAAAAAGAAGATATCCCCCCTGGTCTACCTTATTCTCGGGGCAATTGTCATTGGGAGTATCGCCCTGCCCTGGTACTGGGGCTATAAGGCCCTGGAAGTCCAAAAGGACTGGGAAAGGCGGCTGGCCAAACTTAAAAATCAAAAAGGGGTGATTGTGGTGTCTGAAGGGAAATCAGGGGAGCAATACCTGGTTTCCGGCCTGAAGGACCCGCTGGTCGCCGACCCGCTGGATGTTTTAAGCCCGGATGAGAAAGCCGGTATCCTTGCCCGGTGGCAGCCCTTTTACAGTCTTGATCCCGGGTTTGTCTTCCAGCGGGCTGAGAAGATCCTTAACCCGCCTTCCGCCGTTACCCTGGCCTTTGACCGGAATATCATAATCGCCCGGGGGCAAGCCTCCCAAAAATGGATTGAGGCCTTTGTTTCCCGTGCCGTGTCAATTCCCGGGGTGGATGGTTATGACATGGAAGGCGTCGTGAATACGGATCATACCGCCCTGGTAAAAGCCATGAAAAACCTTGCCGCCGTAAGGGTCTATTTTGAGAACGACAGCACCGGTTTTCTGGAGGGGCAGGAGGGCGTTCTGGAAAGAGGGGCCGGTGCGGCATTGGAAATCCAGAGAAGAATGGCGACACTGGACACAGAGGTATTGATAACCATTGTGGGGCATACCGATACATCGGGAACTGAAAACTATAATCTGAAGCTGAGCCGGGAAAGGGCGGAAAAGGTGAGTCGTATATTTATAGGTCAGGGAATGGATCCCAGGTTTATCAAAACCCGTGGCGTGGGGACAAAAATCCGGTTCAAGGAGGAGGCTCAGTATGAGGACAGGCAGTTTAACCGGGCCGTGACATTTAAAGCAGAGTTTAAATCCCCAACAGGGGGGAAGCCGGAATGAATAAAAAAAAGATCTGCCTTTTGGGCGCATTTGCCGTGGGAAAAACCAGTCTTGTCCGGAAGTATGTCCACAGCATTTTTTCAGATAAATACCATACAACCGTCGGGGTTAAAATAGAGAAAACCCGGGTTGATGTTGACGGTGAAACCGTTGACCTCATCATCTGGGACCTCCATGGGGAAGATGAATTCCAGCATGTCCGCCTCTCCTATCTGAAGGGCTCCTCCGGTCTTATCTTCGTGGCGGACGGCACCCGCCAGGCCACCCTGGCCACGGCATTGAACTTAAGGCAGATCGCGGAAACCACCATGGGTCCGGTTCCGTTCATGCTACTGGTGAATAAGGCCGACCTGACAGACCAGTGGGAAATCGAAGAGGGAGTGCTTGATGACCTGGAAGAACAGGGGATACCGGTTATCCGGACAAGTGCGAAAACAGGAGAGGCTGTTCAGGAGGCATTTGAACAGATAACCCGGAAGATGTTGGAAAAATAAAGATGACGGATTTTCAGGCCAGGATTCTTGACACCCTCTGCACAAAAGCGTTCAGGGATGCCGGAATCGCATATTTTATAACGGATGACCAGGGAGGGGTTCTTTACTGGGGGGGAAATCTCACCGGGTTGAAAATTCCGGATCCGGAGAAAAACACCCCTGTATCCGATCTGCTCATATTTACCGAAGGGCTTCTGCCCTTGCCGGACGATGAGATGGCCCTTTCATGTATCACTCTGCCATCCGGGGTCTGCGTGGATGCCCGGCTTTACAGGATGGAGGATACCCATGAGCTGATTATCTGGGACAGCAGCCGGAAAGAGGCCTTTTTGAACGGCCCGCTTCAGGCATCCAATGAGCTGAGTCTCCTGATTGAAGAGAAAAAAAAGATACTGGCAGACCTGACCGGCAGGGACCTGGAAAACGGGCAGAGGGATTTCCTGGAAAAATTTTTTCTTGCATTGAATTTTGCCGTACTGGAGATGGATGGCCGGGGAGAATTCTTATTGTTCGGCTCTCCCCCGTCCTGGATTGATTCCCTTCCCCAGGCAGATCGCCTGCGCGAAAAAAAGCCCCTTGAAGAGGATCATTTCAGTTTTCTGGGAAATTTTATCCAGGAGGTCAAATCCAGATGGGAAAGGCAGAATTTTACAAGCTATAACTCCGGCCTCTGGATCGAGACCGATGCCCGTGGGGAAGAGTGCCTGTTTGAAGCCACCACCCTGACCGCCCAGGGCCGGCATCTGCTGATCATCTCCAATGATGCCTGCCTGCCCGGTGAGAAGCAGTCCATTATCCAGAAGGGAAGGGACCTTGCCCTGCACTATGAAAGTGTAAAACGGTCCGGCCGGAAACTCCGGGATATGAATGATATCCTGGAACTCCGGGTAAAGGAGAGAACCCGGGAACTGGAAGAGGTGAACAGACAGCTCTCCATTGAGCTTGCGGAGCGGAAAAAGGCAGAGGCTGCCAGGACAGAGGTCCTGGAACAATTGCGCCAGAGCCAGAAAATGGAGGCCATCGGGACCCTGGCCGGAGGGATTGCCCATGATTTCAACAATATCCTGTCCGGGATCATCGGGTATACGGAACTATCCATGGCCGAGGCCGGGGGCGGGGAGAAATTCCAGAAAATTCTGGATGCCGCTTACAGGGCCAGGGGGCTGGTGAGCCAGATCCTGACGTTCAGCCACCAGAAGGATCAGGACAGGGAGCCGGTGATGCTGACCCGGGTGGTGAATGAAGTCCTCGATCTTATTAAAGGCGCCCTTCCCGTCTCCGTATCCGTTAAGAGCGATCTCCGGTCCAACGCCTATATTCTTGCAGACCCCACCCAGATTCACCAGGTGGTCATGAACCTGTGCACCAATGCCTGGCAGGCCATGGCAGAGAGGGGGGGCACCGTGAGTGTGGTCCTGAGCGAATCGGAGATTCCTGACCCGGAAGTCCCCCGGCTGAGTCCGGGCCGGTACCTGATACTGGCCATACAGGATACAGGTCCGGGCATCCCCCGGGAAATCATCGAAAAAATATTTGATCCCTATTTTACCACAAAGGAAGAGGGAACCGGCCTTGGCCTTTCCGTTGTCCACGGTATTGTGAGGAAGACCGGAGGGGCGGTCACGGTTGATGCGAAACCTTCCGGGGGAAGCGTTTTCACGGTTTATTTCCCGGTGTGGGACCTGCGGGATAAGCGGATGAGCGGGATGATAGGCTGAGGCCCGCCACCGGGGGCAACCCGGGACCGGAAAAATGAAAAGGGGTGCCATGGACAGGGGATCGTCGTTCTCCGGTTAAACCATGGCACCCCTTTTATCTCCTGAACCGGGCGGCCGGCAGCAGTGCGGCCTCAGGGTCACAGCAGTCCGGGTCTCAAGATGAAAGGGGACTTGCATCCGGGGACCTTAGGGATCGTTTCATAATAACTTAATCTAAATTGTTTTCAAAAACCCTTAAGCTGGGTATTTTGAAAACAAAAGATACGTAATTATGAAGCCGATCCTTATCTAACCCTGGGCCAGCAGTGCCCATTCAGGAATCACATTGGGATCAATGGAAAACACAAAGGTTCCCAGGGCAAGGAACAATCCTGTGATCACGAATACCCCAATGAAATTTATAAATATCCCGGCCTTTACCATTTCATAGATCTTTACCCGGCCGCTGCCGAAAATAATGGCATTGGGCGGCGTGGCAACAGGCATCATAAAGGCGCAGGACGCTGATAAAGTGGCCGGAATCAGCAGCATGAGCGGATTGGTCTTCATGGCCACGGCAATGGAAGAGAGAATGGGCAGAATCATCTGGGTGGTGGCGGTGTTGGATGTCAGCTCGGTCAGGAAGGTCAGGGTGGTGCAGATCCCCGAGATCATGAAGATGTTGTTGGCCCCTTCCAGAATCCCCAGTTTTGATCCGATGAAGGCGGACAGCCCGGAGGCTGCAAACCCTTTTGCCAGGGCAAATCCCCCGCCGAACAGCAGGATAATGCCCCAGGGCAGTTTTGAAAATACCGTGGCATCCAAGATGGCTGCGGATTCCGCGTTCTTTGACCGGGTGGGGAGGAAGAACAGGATCGCAGCCATGGCAATGGCCACTGTCCCGTCGTCAATGAGCTTGGGAAAAGGCAGCAGACCCGCCCACCCCGGCAAAGTCGCAAAGCCCAGGTTAAGGTCTTTCCTGAAGATCCACAGGGCAGCGGTCATGAAAAAGATCACCAGCACCATTTTCTCTTCGGAAGAGAGCTTTCCCAGGGCTTTATACTCTTTTTCCACAATGGAATGGTCCA
>JAKSAX010000420.1 GCA_022361395.1 Desulfobacterales bacterium
CTGCCCGGCAGGGAAGGGATATCCAGGCTGACCGGGGAATGGCCCGTGGCCTGGAAAACCGGTACCAGCTACGGGTTCCGGGATGCCTGGGCCCTGGGGATAAAAGGGGAGTATATTGTTGGGGTGTGGATCGGGAGACCGGACGGATCCCCCTCTCCGGGCCAATACGGGGCAGTGACCGCAGTTCCCCTGATGGCACAGGTCCTTGAGAGCTTAGACCGGACGGCAGGGCAGCCTGAAATGCCGGACTCCGTCACCAAAGAGACAATCTGCTGGCCCTCAGGCATGGCGGAATCCCGGATGAAAACCGGGGCTGCCGGGGCCTGCGCCAGGCGTTTTGAGGCATGGGTCCTGAACAAAGCGGTTCCCCCGACCCTTACCGGGGAAACCGGGTTGTCCGCCCCCCTTGTCCGGACGGTATGGGTGGATAAAGAGGGCAGACGGGCCACACCCGGATGCGGTGGAATACGGAAAAGATCCGTTGCCCTGTGGCCCTGGCAGGCAGAACCCTTTATTCCGTCCCGGTGGCGGCGGGCCAATCTGATGCCTGAGGATTCGGATGCATGCCCGGACCTCCCCCCCCCGGCGGCCCCGCGGATGCGGATCATATCCCTGGCGGACCGGAGCATTCTGAGCCGGCTCCCCGGGGATACCGGGAGGGCGGGAATTCCCCTCAAAGCCCTGGGCGGACAGGGACGGCTGTTCTGGTTTTTAAACCGGGCACCCCTGGATTGCAGGACAGGGGCCGCAGCCATGACCATGCCGCCCCCTGGTGCCTATCAACTGGCTGTTGTGGATGAAACAGGCAATTCAGATCTCATATCCTTTCAGGTCATCCCCCCTGCCCCGTGAGTTCCGGTTGACCGTTCCGTTTTATTCGGATAGAGTTAAGAACAGCCTTGAAAAATATCAGAAAAGCGGACGGTTACCCCCATGAACCAGGTAAATGTGTTTACGGCAAAGCCCGGCATGGTACTGGCCCGGCATGTTAAAAATAAAGATGGCCGCCATCTTATGGATGCGGGTACCCATCTCGGGGAACGTGAAATCAGAATCCTGAAAATGTGGGGGGTTCTTGAGATCACGGTCCGGCCGGGCAGTGGAGAGGCTGCCGAAGAGATCCCGGCGCCGTCCGACGGAAAGATAAATTCATTTCTGGCAAAATGGTTCAGCAAGAACACCCTGAAAGATGCTGTTGTCAAAGAAATCGTCCTCCTTGCCAAAGACTGGTATGAAACCCATCCCGGATCACTTGAAACCCTTCTGGGGCGGATACGGGCATCCAGGGAAAGTCAAAAGGGGGATGCCGGCGGTGAAAGCCCTGATCTGCCCGGGCTCCTGTCAGACAACGTCAAACTGCCGGCCCTTCCCCAGATTTATTCTGAAATCAATGCGGCAACCAAAGATCCCAAATGTTCGGGAAAGGATATTGCCGATATCGTCAGTAAGGATACCGGTCTTTCAGCCACCTTGCTGAAAATAATAAATTCCGCCTATTACGGCTTTCCCGAGAAAATCGATTCCCTGGCTTATGCAGCCATGGCCCTGGGCACCCGGCAGATCTGCTCTCTTGCCATGGGCATCACGGTTATCAATTATTTTAAGGGGATGCCGGGAGCGGCCCTGGATATGGAGGCGTTCTGGCGGCACAGTGTGGGTTGCGGGATCATGGCCCGGAATCTTGCCACCCATGTCCGGGGGGTTAACAGTGAGCGGGTGTTTATCGGCGGACTTCTCCATGATATGGGGCGGCTGGTTTTTTTGAACCATTTTCCCGGGGTGTCCGGGACGGTCATGGCCCAGGCCGGCAAGTTGAATTTAAGCCTTCACCGGATCGAGCCCCGCTACTTTGGGATGGGGCATGCGGAATTCGGCAGCCGGCTGGCCCAGGTCTGGAATTTTTCCCCTGAGATCAGTGCATTGATCCGGGACCATCACTTGGAGTTTGAGACGCCGCCTGACAAAGAGGTGGCCATGGTCTATTTTTCCAACTGGCTGGTCTCTGCCCTGGGCATCGGATTTTCAGGGAATACTGTCCTGCCGAAACTCAACAGGCGGGCCTGGGAGGCCATGGAGATTTCCCCCAGTGCCCTTGTGCCTGTGATCCGCCAGGTGGACCGGCAGATCACGGAGGCGGTAAGATTCTTCTATGAATGATTCCGGAAAGATAAATTATAACGAACGGCTCACCCATCTGGAGCAGGTCAACCTTTCCCGAATAAAGGCCCTTGACGTTATCAGGGAGCTCAGCGGTTTCACCGAAAGCATTAGCCGGCTGGAAGATCCCGCAACCATTCTGGATAAGTGCAGCAAGCAGATGGGAAAGCTGGTTCCCATTAAAACCCTGGCCTTTTATCTTATTGACGAACAGACCTCTGATTTTAAATTCGCGGTCTGTTATCCCCCGGTGGATAAGGATTTCGTAGAGTCGGAAATGCCGCATTTTATCGAAGACGGCACCTTTTCCAGGGCCGTGCTTGAGCGGGCCCCCGTAACAGCGGGATCCCGGGATTTTTCAGTCCACTTTCTCTTTCATGTCCTGGCCACGGCATCCAGGGTCAGGGGAATGTGCGTGGCTGTCCTGGACGGAGGGCCGCGGCAGGTGCCTGAAGCAGCCTTTGAGTTGCTCTCCATCTTAATGACCCATTGCGCCAATGCCTTGGAGAGTTATGAATTGTACAGCCGGTTGAAACAGGCCAACGATGAACTCGGGGAAAAGGTCAGCCAGCTGTCAGCCTCCCGGACCTCACTTCAAAATGAAGTGGGGGAGCATGAAAAAACACTGGAGGCGCTCAGGGTCAGCGAGTCCCAGTACCGGCTCCTTGCCGAGACAGCCCGGGAGTTGATAATGACCGTTTCAGGCGACCGCAGGATTACCTATATCAATCCTTACGGACTCGGCCTGACCGGCTTGCCGCCCGGGGAGATTGAGGGTGTGGATGTAAAGGCTGTCCTGCCTGATTTTGATCCGGACAGGACCACGGAAGAAGAGCTGACCACCCGGCTGGTCAGCAGGGGAGCTGAAGCGATTCCGCTGGAAATTACCCTGGCAGCCCTGCCGGATTCAAAGGGAGATTCCGGATTTTTAATCATGGGCCGGAATATTTCGGAACGGCTTAAGGCAGAAGCGGAAAAGGATGAACTTGAGCAGCGGCTGTGGCAGGCCCGGAAGATGGAATCCATCGGCCTCCTGGCCGGGGGGACTGCCCATGACTTTAATAACCTGCTCAGCGTTATAGTGAATTATACGGATCTTTCCCTTGAGGTTCTGGAAGACGGTCATCCTGCAAGGAAATTCCTTGACCGGGTGGAGATCGCGTCAAACCAGGCCATTGTTCTGGCTAAAAAATTGTACACCATTGGCCGGGAGGACCGTCACGACACCCATAAGGTAGATATGAATGCACTGATGACGGAGACCCTGTCCCTGCTCCGGTCTTCCCTGGGCAAAACCTGCTCCCTGGGGTTTGACGAATATCCTGAGCCCCTGATGGTAGAAGCTGAGGAGACCCGGCTCCGCCAGGTGCTCATGAACCTGATCACCAATGCCGCCCATTCCATGGAAAAGGGCAATATCCGGATGGGCGGTGAACGTGTTTCTATTGACGGCGGTTCCGGCCGGACCGGTCCGAAAGTCGAACCGGGTGCCTATGTCCGCATCTGGATAAAGGATACCGGTTCCGGTATTGAACCGGAAGTCCTGCCCCGCATCTTCGAACCCTATTACTCCACAAAAAAGGGGGACAGCAACAGCGGTCTCGGCCTGGCTGTCGTCCACGGCATTGTCAATAATTACGGCGGAACCGTTGAGGTGGAAAGCACGGTTGACAAGGGCAGCTGTTTTTATATTTACCTGCCTGAGGCAAAATAAGTCAGGGACAGC
>JAKSAX010000396.1 GCA_022361395.1 Desulfobacterales bacterium
ATGGCCAGCATCATGGGGGCAGGCCCGTTGATGGTCATTGACACCGAGGTGTTGGGGGCACAGAGGTCAAACCCGTCATACAGCAGTTTAACGTCGTCCAGGGTGCAGATGCTTACCCCTGAGGTACCTATTTTACCGTAAATATCAGGCCGCCTGTCCGGATCAAACCCATAGAGGGTCACTGAGTCAAAGGCGGTTGACAGCCGTTTGGCCGGGTAAGCTGAGGACAGTAGTTTGAACCTTGCATTGGTATCCCCGGGGCCGCCTTCGCCGGCAAACATCCGGGTGGGATCTTCATCAGCCCGTTTAAGGGGGAATACCCCTGCGGTATAGGGAAAGCTGCCGGCAAAGTTCTCTTTACGCATCCAGGTATACTGGTCCCCCGGGTCTGAAAACTGGGGTACGGCTATCTTGGGTATTTTGGAATGGGACAGGGATTCGGAGTAGAGCGGGAGCCTGAACTCCTTGTCCCTGACCTGGTAAACCAGTTCATCCTTTTGGTACATTTCGTTGCAGTGATCATAATCTGCCACAACCTGATTGGTCTCCCCTGTCACCTGTTTGTCTGCAGCAGCCACTGCGGCCTTGAGCTGTTCAAGGTCACCTGCATCATTTGCCTCAAGTGCCCTTATTGCCTCATCCAGATGCCAGCGCTGGCGGACAGCCGCGGCCTGCTCTTCAGTTTCCTTATGGTAGTCCCTTACCGTATCTGCAATCTCCGCCAGGTAGCGGACCCGGTCACCGGGAATGATAATCGTTTTTGAAGAAGACTCCTTTACCCCGACCCTGGGAATGGAGGAGTTGTACTCAACCCCTTTTTTCTCCTTAATCGTATCCAGGAGGCAATGATAAAATGCCGTGACCCCGTCATCGTTAAACTTGGATGCAATGGTGCCGAACACCGGCATCTCCTTTGGATCCCTGTCCCAGGCCTTCCGGTTCCGCTGGACCTGTTTACGCACATCCCGGAGGGCATCTTCGCTCCCTTTTTTCTCATACTTGTTGACCACAATGATGTCGGCATAATCCAGCATATCAATTTTTTCAAGCTGGGAAGGAGCACCGAACTCTGCGGTCATTACATAGATGGAGAGATCAACCAGGTCAACCACTCTGGAATCGCCCTGGCCGATACCTGCTGTTTCGACAATAACAATGTCGTAGCCCGCGGCCTTGGCCACCTCTACCGCATGGGGAAGCGCCTCGGGCAGTTCGGTCTGGGAACGGCGGGTGGCAAGGGAACGCATATAGACCCGGCCGGTCTCGATGGAATTCATCCGTATCCTGTCACCCAGCAGGGCACCGCCAGTTTTCCGCCGGGACGGATCACATGAGATGATGGCGATATTCACTTCCGTGAGATCCCTCAGGATGCGTATGATCAGCTCGTCTGTGAGAGAAGATTTCCCGGCACCGCCTGTACCTGTCAGGCCGATCACGGGTACATCTTTTCCGGCGGACAACTCCCTGATCCGCCCCATGATGGTCTCCAGCTGTTCCTTATCATTGGCACAGGCCTCCTGGACAGCAGAGATAAAATTGGCGGTTACCCGTTTATTATCCAGGCTCAGGCCGTCGTAGTCCAGGGTATTGAAATCAACGCAGGGGTGATCCATGGCCTGCATCTTATCGTTGATTATTCCCTGGAGGCCCATTTTTGCCCCGTCTTCAGGGGAGTAAATCCGGGTGACCCCGTAGGCATGGAGCTCATCCATCTCAGAGGGGATGATGACCCCCCCGCCGCCGCCGAAGATCTTTATATGATCCGCCCCCTTTTGCTTCAGCATGTCCACCATATACTTGAAATACTCCACATGGCCGCCCTGGTAAGAGGATACGGCAATGCCCTGGGCATCTTCCTCAATGGCAGCATCCACCACTTCCTTGGCAGACCGATTATGACCGATGTGAATCACCTCGGCGCCGCTGTCCTGCAGGATTCTGCGCATGATATTGATGGATGCGTCGTGGCCGTCGAAAAGGGAGGTGGCTGTTACGACCTTGACCGAGTTCTTGGGGGTATATACTTCAGGTTCTGCACTCATAACATCTCCTTCATTATATAATACCGAAAAGTTTGACTAAACTAAACAAAGTTTATATGTACTATTGTAGTGGCATATATCCTTAAAAAAATAAATACAAATTTTATAATTGTTTAATTTTTTTTAGAACAGGAGGCCGAGGATGAAATCGGTTTGAATGGAAATGTACTGGTCCAGGGTAAAATTCTTTTTCACATGCCACCGCCGGAACGCCCACATCTGCCCCAGTACTGAGATATTATGCCCCACCAGGTTGACGACATTCTCGTCCAGCACCGGAAAATTATTACCTGACATATTCCTCAGTGTCTGGATAAAAATATCAGTGATGTTCAGCTCATTATCCAATACCCGCTCTTTCCATTTTTCCGGCAGGAACTGGGTGACCTGGTACATGAGCAGGATATGATCTGCCATTTTATCACAGACCTGGAAATACTGCCGTATCACCTCTGCCAGCTGCTCCTTTTCCATGGCGCTTGCAGAGAGAGCATCTTCCACCGCATCCCGGACCTCTTCGTGGATGGCCTTGCACACCAGGTAAAGCAGGTCTTCTTTGGAACTTACGTACTCGTACAGGGAACCGATGGAGAAATTGGCTGCCTTGGCAATCATCCGGGTGGTGGTTTTATGATACCCGTGCTCAATAAACAGCTTAACGGTGGAATCTATGATATGCCGCCGTCTCTCCCGGACCAGGTCAGGATTTTTAATCTGGGTCGGGACTTCGCCGTCAGTAAGGGAAACCGCCTTTTTTCTGGCCATAGTACATTCCTTCCGTCTGGGTATCCATCATGAGCGAGCGCTCGGTCTTTTATTTTTTACATTGTTTCAACAGGTTGTCAAGAATTTATCCGATTATATGCGGCCCCGCTATATGCAGTCCTGGGGCACCCCTCAGTTGGACAAACCCTGAAGTGAATGGTATTTAATTAAAAAGATCTGTCACCTATAGAATGGAAAGATAATGGAATATCTGACGCTTATGGCAATCTGGGGCCTGTGGTGCTCTCTTCACAGCGGTCTTATTTCCACCAGGGCAACAAAATTTTTCAAACGTGCCCTGAAAGACAACTACCGGTATTTTCGCCTGGCCTATAACGGATTTGCCCTGGTATCCCTCATCCCTGTCCTCGCCGTCAGCCAACGCATGAAAGGGGATATAATATTTTCCTGGGACAGTTTCTTCCTTTTTCCCTGGCTCCTGCTGTGGGCGCTGGTCCTGTTCTTGCTCATCCAGGGTTGCCGGGCCTATGACATGGGGCAATTCTCAGGTATCCGCCAGGCCACGGCAGATCCCCCGGACAGTCCGGACCGGTCCGCGGAACATCTCAGCACAAGAGGTATCCTGGGCATCACCCGTCACCCCTGGTACCTGGCTGCCCTGGTCTTTTTCTGGATCCGGGGAAGGGAACTTCACCTGTCCATGGCAGTTGAAAATCTGGTTCTCTGCCTCTACCTTTACATCGGAATCCGGCTGGAAGAAAAAAAACTGATCCGCCTGCACGGAGACAAATACCTTAACTACCGGAAAAAGGTTTCCGCCCTGATCCCGTTTAAGTGGATATTATCCCTGTTCCCTCCCACAAAAAAAACAGGCTAGGTGAAGTTATTTTTGCGCGATCCCTAAATGAAATTGTCAATGTGATTCACCATGGCACCGGAAGAGTTCCTTTCATCCAAAGACAGGCCGGGCCGGATAATCTATTCCATCCCGGATGAGTATTTTCCGTATCGCGCAGCCCCATTGCACCGGGACCGCTTGAGCAATGCAGACTGGGCCGCCGCCAGGTTCTCTGTTTTGCCCTGCCATGTTTTCAACGGCTGTTCCTGAAGCGCCCGGCCATAGGAAAAGCTCAGTTCCCACGGGTTGGGTCCCATTTGATTCATGGCATTGAGATGCGCCGTGGCAAGTTCAGAACTCTGGCCGCCGGATAAAAAGGCAATGCCCGGGACAGCTGCCGGGACCACCCGCCTAAAGACCCTCAGGGTGGCACGGGCCACGGTATCCACATCCGTCTGTTCAGGGCAGGTATC
>JAKSAX010000215.1 GCA_022361395.1 Desulfobacterales bacterium
AAAACGCAACGGTCCGGGCACTCTCCGCAATGTATGCACAGTTCCATATCTGTTTCGGCAATATACTCGGAGTGAACCATCAGTTCCCTGCGGTCATATTGCTGTATGATCTGAAGATCATGACAGCAGCAATTGCAGCAGCTGCACAAGGCAAAGACCTGATGATCCGGCCGGTAAAGGGAGAGGTGGACCAGGCCGCTCTCATCTGCTTTGCGTAAAACCCTTACGGCTTCGTCCGTATCAATGTGGCGGCCCTTTCCCATGGCAACGCTCTTCTCTCCGGTCTCGTTCATAAGCAGGCAGACTTCAGTGGGACTGTCGCATCGTCTGTAATGGGTGCGGCACAGGCAGTGCGTCAGGGCAATGGATCTTGCGGTTTTCAGAATCTCCCTTACCCGGGCCTCCGGCAGAATCCACTGTTTGCCTTCCAGGGATTCACAGACCGGTATCACCTTTGATGAAAAGGAGATAAGTTTTTTATTGAGCCATTTGTCATACCGGTTGAGACGCTCGTCCAAAAACGGATCATTATTTTTCATGATTCTGTACTCCTTTTCCCGGAACCATCAGCAGCAACGGCAGACAGGCGATTCAAAAATATACGGATCTGACGGTTCACCTGGTCCCGGATTCCAAGAGGTGCTTTTTTTGATAATGGATTTCATAATGACCTAACCTTATATGACACTATGAATTATATCAACATCTTTGATAATACCACAGTTAGTCAAAACTAATTTAGGCTGTTGCATATAATTTTCAAACGTACTATTATTGCCCCTGTAACCCGGGATCAATAGCCCCAGCTGACTGGATCTGACAACCGTTAACCTCTGTTCACCCGCAATTGATCTGAGCGTAATTTTTTTAATTTTAGGAGCCAGTAAATGAGAACCATTATTTCAATTCAGACGAAAATTCTTTTGCTTGTTGGTGTTCCCCTGCTTATTGCAGTGGCCTTTATGGGTATGAACGTATCCCAGAAGTACACGATTCTTAATGATATGAACCAAATACAGAGATTATCAAACCTCGGTATCATTATCAGTGAACTGGTGCATGAAACTCAGAAAGAGAGGGGTGGCACAAGTATCTTCATGGGAAGCAAGGGGAAGAAGTATGCCCAAAAGCTCCGTGATCAAAGACAGCTGACAGAGATAAAGGTTACAGCTCTTGAAAAATTCCTGGATTCCTTTGAGACCTCAGGGTACGGAAATGAACTTGAACAGGCCATAGGCGGATTGAAAGCACAGGTAAATACCATCGCAGCCCTGAGGGAAAAGGTGGATGGCTTCTATATTTCAACAGGTGACGCCCTGGGACGGTATACCGCACTCAACAGCCGGATGCTCAATGTGGTGGAACTGATCTCGAAAAAAAGCCACCAGGCGGATATTGCAAGGCTGTACTCAGCCTACGCCAGCTTCCTCCAGGGTAAGGAACGGGCAGGCATAGAAAGGGCGGTACTGGCGAAAACATTTGCCCAGGACAGGTTTGATCCCGGTGCACTTCAAAAGTTCATCAGCCTGGTGACCCAGCAGACAACCTATTTTACTGTATTCGGAGCCTATGCCTCGGACGCCCAGCTTGCCTTTTACAATGAGAAAATGCAGGACCCTGCCGTGGCTGACGTTAAAAGAATGAGGCAGGTTGCACTGAACGCATCCGGCAGCGGCAAAGGGTTTGGTGTGGACCCGGTCATCTGGTTTGAAAAGGCCACCCGGCGGATCAATCTCATGAAGGAGACCGAGGACTTTCTTTCCGAGGGAATCGCCGGACTGGCAGACAGGCTTGAATCAGACGCCAATACCGCCATGATTTCCACAAGCATTATTGCCGCCGCCCTTCTCATAGGCGTCATTCTGACCAGCTTTATCGTTGCCAGGGGAATTTCAAAGGCCTTAAAGTATACGACCAACGTGTTAAAGGATATCTCCGAAGGAGAGGGAGACCTTACCGTCCGTCTCCCGGTGATCAGCCGGGATGAAGTCGGTCAATTGTCCCAGTGGTTTAACGTCTTTATTGAAAAGCTGCAGAAAATCATCAGCAATGTCATGGAAAACTCATCAACGCTGAAGGATTCGTCAAACAACCTGTCCGATCTTTCAAAGGATATGTCAACCAATGCAAGGGACATGTCTTCAAAATCCTCAACCATATTGTCCGCAGCCGAGGAGATGAGTACCAATATGGTATCCATTGCCGCAGCCATGGAAGAGGCGACAACCAATGTCAATATGGTGGCCTCAGCCTCTGAAGAAATGTCCGCAACGGTGAACCGGATTGAAAAAAACACGGCAACTGCCAGGCACACAACGGATGAGGCCGTGTCAGAATCCCGGACCGCATCTGAAAACGTAAAGGACTTGGGCCTGGAGGTCCAGGATATCGGTAAAATAACCGCTATTATTGCCGACATCTCGGATCAGACCAATCTTCTGGCACTGAATGCCACCATTGAGGCAGCCCGGGCCGGGGAATCCGGTAAGGGATTTGCCGTTGTTGCCGGGGAGATCAAGGATCTGGCCGGTCAGACGGCAGAGGCCACAAACTCAATCCGGGAAAAAATCAGCGGGATCGAAAAAAAGACGGAAAAGACCATCACTATTATCAGCCGGGTTTCGGAAGTCATTGAGGAGGTCAATCAAATCGTCACCACCATTGCCGCAGCCGTTTCCGAGCAGGCAACGGTTACCGATGAAATCGCAAGGAACATCAGCGAGGCATCCACCGGCCTGATCGAGGTGAATGAGAACGTCGCCCAAAGTTCCGGTGCTGCTGAAAACATCACCCGCAGTATTTCAGAATCCGACAAATCCAGCCGGGAAATTTCAACCAGCAGTTCCCTGGTGGACGGAAAGGCCAGTGACCTGACCGGGCTTGCGGTTAAGCTGGACAGCCTTGTCGGATCATTTAATACCTAAAGCAACCGGATTCTGACAGATCAAAATAGTTCCGGCAGCGGGTTCCCCGCTGCCGGAACCCTATGACAAGAACTGACGCACCCAGTCATTGGCGGGCCGGAGGGTAAGATCCTCCCGGCTGCCTTTCTGCTCCACCCTGCCCTCTTTCATGACAAGGACGGTACTGCCTGCGGCAAAAGCCTCTTCATGGTCATGGGTGACAAAAATAGTGGTGATGTTAAGATCTGAGATAATGGCGGTTAACTCCCCCAGAAGCTTTTGCCGCAATACCCGGTCAAGGGAGCTTAAGGGTTCGTCAAGCATGAGAAGCCTGGGCTGGGGGGCCAGGGTCCTGGCCAGTGCCACCCGCTGGCGCTCCCCGCCGGAAAGTTCGTTGACACGGCGGTTTTCATATCCTGTAAGCCCGGTGAGGTCCAGCATCTGTTCCACACGGGTGTTGACTGACTGCCGGGCCATCTTTTTCATCTTCAGGCCAAAGGCCACATTCTGAAACACATCCATATGGGGAAACAGGGCAAAGTCCTGGAACATATAACCGAAGTTGCGTTTATAAGGCGGGACATCCAGCAGTGACCTGCCGTTGAAGACGATCCTCCCCGAATCTATTGGTTCAATTCCGGCAATGATCCGGAGCAGGGTGGTCTTGCCGCTGCCGGAAGGGCCGAGCACGGAAAGGTGGGTGCCTTGTGCAAGGGTCAGGTTCACATCCCGGAGCATCAGGACCTCCGGGCCGTAGCTTTTATTTACCTGTTCAAGGATGAGTTCGCCTGTCATTAGAATCCCTCTGTATTATCCTTTCTGAAGTTTTCAATCAGTACATAGCCAATGGTGGATACGCCCATAAGCAGGGTGGAGATGGCCATGGCCTGCCCGTAGTTCATGGCCCCCGGCTGGCCCAGGAACCTGTAAATGGCCACCGGTATGGTCGGGGTTTCAGGACGTGCCGTAAATATGGTGGCCCCGAACTCCCCCAGGCTGATGGTAAAGGCAAAAATGGCACCAGCCGCAAGCGCCCGTGACATCAGGGGCAGGTCAATATGCCTGAACACCTTCAGGGGTGAGGCCCCGAGCATGGCGGCGGCATCCGGTATCTGATCCGGGACAGCCCTTAAAACAGGCAGTATGGCCCGGACCACAAAGGGAAATCCCACCAGGGCATGGGCAATGGGTATTAAAAAAATACTGGTCCGCAAATTCAGGGGGGGCTTATCCAGTGTGATGATAATCCCGAAACCCAGGGTTACGGCGGATGTGGACAGCGGCAGCATGAAAACCGGATCAAAAAAGGCGGTCCACCCCTTATGAAACCGGGCCTCGCAATGCCGGATGAACAGGGCTGCACAGACGCCCGTGACAACGGCAATGACCAAAGCGGCGCCGGCAAACAAAAGGGAGTATTTAATCGCATGAAAGGGCGGTATGTAAAAGACGGAATCAGAGACATTCTGAAACAGGGCCTTGTAAAAGACAATGGAAAACCGGCCGCCGTGGGACAGGGACTTGACGGCAAGGGCTGCCAGCGGCATCACACAAAGCACAACGATAAAGGCAACCACGGCAGCCACCATGGATTTTTCCCACCATGTCCCAGCCCGCCTGAGGTTATGGTGCCCCACGGCCGGTACAAAGCGGGCGGCCCGTTTGGTAAACCTGGTATAGACTCCCATAAGCACCAGGGTGAAGCAGATCTGGATCAGGGACAAAAAGGAGGCCACGGGCAGGTTGAACAAATGGGCCGCCTGCCGGTAAATTTCCGCCTCAATGGTTGAAAAAGACGGGCCGCCCAGGATCAGGATAATGCCGAAACTCGAAAAACAGAAGATGAATACCAGGGCTGATGCAGCCCAGACAGCAGGCATGAGCAAAGGCAGGGTCACATGATAAAAAGCCCGGGCCGGCCCCGCCCCCAGCATGGCAGCAGCTTCCGCAACCTGGCCCCGGAGGGTGGCCCAGAACCCTGAAATAATCCTGAGCATCACACTGAAATTATAAAACACATGGGCCATGAAAATCAGCACCAGGGGCTGGTCAATGGTAACCCCGAAGATGCCGGGCCGCCCGAAACAGGCCTGGAATGCGGCAGCAACCACCACTGCAGGCAGTACAAAGGGAATGGAGGCCAGGGTTTTAATCACCCTTTTCCCCCTGAACCTGTAATGGGAAAAGACAAAGGCACACGGCAGGGCAGCCGTGAGTGTCAGCAGGGTGGAAACCCCTGCCTGCCAGAAGGTAAACCAGATAATCTTTCCCATCCGTCCGGAAAAGAGGATCTGGTCCGGGAATGAAAAGTCAATCCTGCCGTCCGCCGTAAAGCTCTTTACACATATACCTGCCAGGGGATAAAAATAGAACAGGAGGAAAAAAACGGCCGGGACCAGCCCGGCCAACAGATACGGGTGTGTAAGCCTGTTTATTGGAGAACCGTGTCTGTCCATTGCCGGATCCAGGCATCCCTCCGGGTATTAATACGCTCCGGGTCAACAAGGGCCGGCACCTCGGTGATCCGGGCATGGGCCTTGAACACATCGGGAAGGACTGCGGTGCCCGCGGCAGGAAAGACAAACATCTGCAGGGGAATATCTTCCTGAAAGGTATCTGACAGCATGAAATCCATGGCCTTTTTTGCAAGACCGGTCTGTTTGCCGCCCCGAAGGATGCCTGCGAACTCAACCTGCCTGAAGGCCGACCCGTTTTCAATCACCACCCCAGTCGGGGCCTTTTCCGGTTTTGTTTCTGCAAAAAAGACCTCGGCTGCCGGACTGGAGGCATAGGAGACCACAATGGGACGGCTGCCCTCTGAGGCTGCGGAGAATTCCCCCCAATAGGCCTCTTTCCACCCGTTTTTCACCAGGACATCATTGGCTGCAAGTTTTTCCCAGAATTTAATGTAGCCTTCCTCACCAAACCGGCTGACCGTGGCCAGTAAAAAGGCAAGTCCCGGGGATGAGGTGGCCGGGTTCTGGATCACTGTCAGGCCCCTGTATTCGGGTTTCAACAGATCCTCAAGCATGGCAGGCGGCGCAAGGTTGTTATCCGAGAACCATTTTACATCGTAGTTAAGGCAGACATCCCCGTAATCCATCGGGATAAGGCGGTTTTCCGGATCAAGTCTCAGGGCCGGATCCACCCGGTCAATGCCTTCGGGGGCATAGGGCACAAAAAGATCAGCCTTAACCGCCCGGCTCAGGAAAGTATTGTCCACCCCGTAGAAAATATCGGCAAGGGGGTTGTTTTTTGACAGTATGGCCTTGTTAAGCGCCTCTCCTGCATCCCCTGATTTTAGAATTCTGACCTTTGCACTGACTGCCTTTTCAAAGGCGGCCAACACCTCTTTGCTCAGGCTGAAACTGTCGTGGGTCATGATGGTAAGGACGGGCAGCTCAGCCGGAACAGCCGCTGTTTCCTTTTCAGGCGCCTCCCCTGAACATCCGGTACAGAGGAGTATTATCCCCAGTACCGCTGATACGAATTTAGACTTCATTGATTTTCTCCAAAATAAAAGCCACGCTCTGATCATCAGAGTATGGCTTAATTCGTTCCCTCCGCCGGCATTATCCGGATCAGGTCGTGAACGGTCGGGGCCCTCCCCTCTCAGCATGGTGCCATGCTCCCGCACAAATCGCGTTCTAATGGTTCTGAATAAATTGTTTACCCGGAAGTGTCAAGGAATCAATTTTCTTTGACATAGTGATAATAGGCAACGGCCACGGTCCGGTAAACCAGGTGGGCCAGCTTGGTGTAGGGCAGGAAGGCCACCAGGTTAAAGGCAAAGAGAAGGTGGATAAAGTACATGGAATAGGCTGCCCAGGGAATATCGGCCAGCCGGAGAAATTGGGTGAGCATGCCGGTGATGCCGAGACTTAAGGCAAGGCCCAGGAGATACCAGTCAAAATATCCGCTGCCCTGTTTGCCCCCGGCCTGCCTGGCATTGGCCCGCCGTTCCCGGATCAGCATCAGGCTGCCCGTGATCAGGGCAAGCCCTGAGATATTGGCCAGGATCTTCACCGGGTTGACCTGGTCATAAGGCCCGTGACTGTTGAGCACATAGAGGGCAAACACAAAGGCGCCTGCCACAAAGGCCAGGCTGGAGAAGGAAAAGGCCACCATCATGTGGGAGAGCTTGCGGCCCTTGTTCTCCGAACAGGTGGAGAACTGCTCGTGCCTGACAATGGCCGGCAACTGCCGGACCAGGGTGGCCAGGAAGGCTTTGACGTCAATGGGACCGGGATCAACCTTGCCCAGGCGGGCGTAAGTATCCTGCATATCCTTCAGAAACCGTTTGATTCCCAGGAAAAAAACCAGGGCCACGGCAACGGACAGGGGAATAAAGATCATCTCAATGAGGGATACCGGGAAAAAACGGGCGAACACGATCTGCTCTCCGCCCGGGGACAGGTTCATCAGGCCGGTGAGAAGTCCGGTGGCCAGGATGATAACGGCGGGAATGACAAACAGCCAGGGCAGTTTCCGGGGATCGTTGAGCAGGCCGTTCATGACCGCGGGTTTCGAGTATTCCCTGATCGACATCTTTCTCAGGGTGCCGAGCACATCACCGGGCCGGGCATCCCTCGGGCAGAGGGTGGAACAGTCCCCGCAGTTATAGCAGAGCCAGATATCCGGATTGGCGATGAGCCTGTCCTTTAATCCCCAGGAGGCATGGATCATCTCCTTCCTGGGAAAGGGATGGTCATCGTGGGATATGGTGCAGGCCACTGAGCAGGTGGCGCATTGATAGCATTTTTTAAGATCCGGTCCGGCGCCGGACTTGATTTCTGCGATAAAATCCAGGTCAGGTTCGATAAAGGGTGTCGAGGTCATGATATTCTCCTTTTTACAGAAGGGTCTGTTCAACAAGGGCTGCCAGCAAACCAGCAAGTTCATCGGGATCTGTCATCCTGTCCCGCAGAAAAGAGTTGGCCAGGACAAAGAAATAATTTGACATCAGGGCGAGGGCCAGCGTATCGGCATCCTTTTCAGGACCGATTTCCCCTCTGCCCTGGGCCTCGCGGATCAGTTCCGCCATTTTCCGCGCATAGGCATCGTCAAAGTCATTAATCTGGTCCAGCCATTCCCGTTCGTAGAAAAAAAGGTGGCTCAGATAGGCCCGGGACAGTGAATTATGATCCGTATAAAAGGTGAAAAATTGTTTTGAGATATGGACAAACTGAATCTGGAATGGCTGGTTTTCAGGCACCGTTGCCATGGCATCCCGGTACAGGGTTTTCAAGTCTTCGGAAAATGCCGCCGCCAATACGGACAGCTTATTGGGAAAATGCTTGTAAATGGTGCCGAGGCCGATTCCGGCATCAGCAGCAATCCCCCGGATGGTCACCTTTTCATAGGCCTGGGTCTCAAAAAGGGTTCTGGCGCTTTTCAGAATCAGGACCCGGGTTTCCGCCTTTTGTATTTCCCGTCTTTTTCCCTTTGGATGCTCCATTGTTGTCCTTTGCAATAACATATTCTATTCAGCGAACACGTTCACTGAATAGAATATGTTATTTGCATTGTCAAGGACAATTTCAGTCAAGACAGGTGGCGGCCCGCCAGCACTCCTCCGGGTGAGCCTCCACCAGGGAGACGATATCCGGGTCCAGCTTGCCGCCGGCAGCCATGTCCAGGAGGATGGGGATGATCGCCCCGGGGGAGAGTGATTCACGGTAAGGCCTTGTCTGGGCCAGGGCCTGGAAGACATCTGCCACGGCGATAATCCTGGCCTCAAGGCTCAGGCCGGTTTCATTTTTCCGGAAAGGGTATCCTTTTCCGGACATTTCTTCATGATGGAATGCCGCCCACCGGGCAATCTCTTCAAACCCGCTGATCCGGCTTAAAACCTGAAAGCTCTCAAAGCTGTGGTGAAGCATGACAGCCCGTTCAGCCTCTGTCAACGGCCCCGGTTTTTCAAGGATATCATCGGGTACATTCAGTTTACCCAGGTCATGCAGCAGCCCCGCAACCTCCAGGTCATCCAGGGTGCCGGCAGGCAGGCCGAGGCATCTTCCCAGGTATTTTGCCAGCCTGGCAACGCCTTTGGAATGTTCATGGGTAAATGCACTTTTACTGTCCACGATATCGGCAAACATCCCGGCCACTTCCAGAATGGTCTGCCGGCCTGCAGTTTCAGGTGTGCCCCTCCTCTCCATCTCCACCAGGAACCTGACCAGGTGGCGGTCATCCATGGACAGCCAGAAGAACTCATTCCGGGCCGTCTCAAGAAAGGCATCCAAAAGCCCGGGCTCAAAAAAGGAACCGCGGTACCGGGCAATGGTGCCGCAGATATCATGGCGTGCCATTAAAATATCCCTGTCCCTGTTCTGGCATATCAGGGCATCCACCCGGTCGGTGAGGTAGATCAGGTTGCTGTCAAGAGCAACGGACGGCGCCAGGTCCCCTGGCAGGTCCTCCCAATGGGTATGGTGATACCGGATGACCGGGGCCAGGTGACTGAACAGGCGGCAGCGCCCCAGAAGCGTTTCTCCCCTGAGGCAGTGCTCCTGTGACCCTTCCCAGTCCAGCTCCGAACTCAGCTTCCGGTGGACCTCGGTGGAAGATACGCCGCTGTCGTGGATTAGGGCGGCATTGTATACCCGGTCCTGAGCCCCGGTATCATATCCGAGGGTTTGGGCACAGTGCAGCGCCATAAATGCCACCCGTTTGCCGTGATGGGTCTCATCTATCCCCACCAGATCAAGGGTATCGGACAGTGCATGGACCAGTTGCCTGATGTTCACTTTTCGGGCCATGGGAGCCTCCAGAAAATACAAGTTGAATTATAAGTCATATGCGGGTTGGTTTTTGAATTATCGGGGTAAATTAATTTACCTTAACAAATTTTCAACCCAATGGGAAATCCGGCTTTATATTTCTCACTCCGTTGCAAATCACTAAAAAGAAAGTTAGCATGGCAGACTGAAAACAAGAGAGGAGAATAGATAAAATGAATATAATGGAAACCATAAAAACCCACGGGCTGTTGTTTGACGGCGCCATGGGCTCCATGCTCATCAGCCGGGGGCTTGAAGGCGGGGAATCCCCGGAAAGCTGGAACCTGAAACACCCGGACCGCATCAGGGACATTCACAGGGCCTATTTTGACGCAGGGGCAGATGTCGCCTCTGCCAATACCTTTGGCGGAACAGCCATGAAGCTTGAAAAAATGGGGGTAACCGCCTCCATGGAGGAGATCAACCGCGCCGCGGTCCGGATTGCCAGGGAGGCCTGCGGACCGGGGCAGTTTGTGGCCGGTGATTTCGGAGACCTGGGAGAGATGCTTGCCCCCATGGGGCCTGTTGCTTTTGAGGATGCCGTGGCCTGCTTTTCGGACCAGGCAGCAGTGATGGCGGATGAAGGCGTGGATCTTTTTATAATTGAGACCGTCTTTGACATCAACCTGGCCCTGGCCGCCATACGGGCCATCCGGTCGGTGTCCGGAATTCCCGTTGCCTGCTCCCTGACCTTTAAGGAGACCCCAAGGGGATTTTTCACGATCTTCGGCAATGCGCCGGGGGACAGCATGAAAAGCCTTGTCGATGAGGGGTGTTCCGTTGTGGGCGCCAATTGCGCCATGGGCAGCGACACCATGATCCGGCTGGCGGAAGAGATTAAAACATCAACGGATATCCCGGTGATCATCCAGCCCAATGCAGGCCTGCCGGAAACAGGCCCGGGCCAGTCTGTCTCCTACCCGGAGAACGCGGATTTTTTTGCAGATAACATCATGAAGATCAAGGCCCTGGGTATTGAAGTGGTCGGGGGGTGCTGCGGCACCACACCGGACTATATCCGGACCGTAAAAAACAGATTATCCAAAAGAGAGGAAACAGATGACAAAAGTTGAAATCAATGCCGGTATCTGCGGCTTCACTACCCTGGTAACAGCTGAAAGCCAGGCCCCGTACACGGCAGGCTTCCACCTTGAAACCAATTGCCCCAACTGGCAAAAGGTTGAAGAAAAACTTGGGGGAGAGTCCCTGAATATGATGACAGAATTGTTTAAGGACAAGGCAACGGGAAAGCTGAACTCCAGGGTGCTGGATGTTTCCCTGGCCACCATCCCCCACGTCTCCTGCCCGGTGATCTCAGGACTGTTAAAGGCCCTTGAGGTCAGTTCCGGACTGGCATTGCCCAAAAACGCCAGCATCATGTTCAGGGAAGAATAGTCTAAGAAAGGGTAACAGGCCCGGGGCTCCCGGGCCTGTCGGCAAAGGGAAGGGAACAGGGTTACATCCCCAGGACGCCTTTGGCAGCCTTGAGGTAGTTGACATTTTCAAGGCCTTCAAGTTCAAGAACCTTTATGGCGGCCGTCATCCCCTCATAATCCTCACTTTCCACACAGGCGGTTTCAAGAAGGGCCCCGTTGAAAAGGATCTTCCCGTATTCACAGATCATGCCGTCAACGGAAAACCCGTACCGCTCCTTCTGAACATCAACAGCGGCAAGATCGGCATGCTCACCCACCATTTCCAGGAACTCATCCAGGGTGTAAGTATCCTGGTCAAGCCCCACCGTTACAAGAAGGTTTTCAAAAATCCTTGCCAGTTCCTCTTTGTTCACGGGAAACTGGAACTTGCCCCTGGGCTGGAACACCTCGTATCCCTCTTTAGTTTCGCTGACCTTGGTCTTGATATCCAGCAGCCCGTCACGGATTTTTACATTGGCCTCATTGGTCAGCCTTGAAAGGATATAGGTCTCCCCGCTGGTTCTGATCTTGAACAATTTGGCCTGGGCCTTCCACATGGATGCGGTGACAATGTCAAGGATGTTCTGGCCGAATACCCTGAATTCGGCCCGGGGCACCAGTTTTTCTGCGTCTGCAGCTGAGGTGGCTGCGTTTTTTTCAAATACGTCTGTCATGGTTAATACGTCCTTTTTTACTTAAGAGTGTTATGGGTTAAATTTTTTATCTGCGCAGTCATGTTTCCATGGACTGCAGTATCCTGAATCTCTTCTACGGCAACAGGTGTAAGTTCCGAATTTACAGGCTTGTATACCTCCTGCTGAAATACGTTCTGCAGGAAAAAAAGAGAGATAAAGCTGACGATGGCGGCAATCACCGGGGTGGTCACCCAGCCGCTGGCAATTCCGCCCACCATTTTCCATTTAATGCTCCATATGCCCTTTTTCATCAGGCCTATGCCGATGACGGCCCCGACCACGGCCTGGGAACTTGACACCGGCACCAGGGGCAGGGACGGAAGGCCGTGGCTTTTCAGATAGGTTTCAAGGGCCTGGGAGGAGAAGAGAAAGAGCACAATGGAATGCGCCCAGACCACCACGCTTGCGGCAACCGGGGTCAGTTCCACGATCCCGGCTCCCACTGTCATCATCACCCGTTTTGAGTAGGTAAACACCCCTACGGCAATGGCAATACCGCCGATGAGGAAAAGCTGCTGCGCCGGGGAAAATGACAGGTTGAAGACGGAAACGGCGTCAAAGGGAGAGACCGGAAGGAATACCCCCATGACGTTTCCGATATTATTGGCCCCAAGGGCATAGGAACCGAATATCCCGGCGATTAAAAGGGACCAGCGGGTATAGAGATCCAGCCGGAACATGTGAATCCTGCATGTCTTGATAAAAAGGGCGGAAAGGATATAGAGCACCACGGCGATTCCCCCGGCCAGCACGGGGCAGACCAGCCAGGTCATGACGATCTTTGTCAGAGAGGCATTATCAATGGCTGACCCCGTGAAAAGGTTCCACCCGATAATAGCGCCCACAATGGCCTGGGAGGTGGACACGGGAAACCTTGCCTTGGTCATGAGATAGACGCTTAACGCCGCTGAAAAAGCAACGATAAAGGCACCGGCAATGGCATTTACCGCCCCGAGCTTTCCCAGGGTGTGGGAGGCGCCGGCGCCACTTGCCACTGCCCCGATAATGACAAACAGGCTGCAGCAGACCGCTGCTGTCTTGAACCGGATCATCCGGGAGGCTACGGCGGTTCCGAATACATTGGAGGCATCATTGGCCCCCAGGGACCATCCCAGGAAGAGACCGCTGGTCAGAAAAAATGCAAACATATGAGAGTCCTGAAAATAGAGGGTGGATAAAACTTAGAGGGTCCGCTTGATCACATAGATGTTCATCCTGTCCGCCACATCCTCGGCCCGGTCAGAAATCTTTTCAATATGGCGGACAAAGTCGCTGAGCAGCATGCAGTGGCTGAGCCTCAGATCATCATTGCGGAAAATGGCGGTCCTCAGCCGGGTGGAAATCTTATCGCACTCGGTCTCCCAGAACGACACCTTGTGAAGATGATCCCTTACCGCAGTGATATCGGTAAAAAATGCCCGGGCGGATTTAACAATGGCCTCCACCGCGGCTACCACCCCGTTGATCAGCTCTTTGAAATCAGAAACAAACATGGAATCGATTTCCGGCCGTTCGATTTCAAACCGCCACAGGGCCCCTTTGAAACGGTCCAGGAGTGAATCCATGTTTTCAAGCAGTTCAAGCACATCCCCGCGGGATTCGGGGATCAGTGTTTTGGTATGCAGGTGCTCCACAATGGACCGTTTCAGGGCATCGCCCTTATGCTCTATGGCTGAGATATCGGCCAGCACCCTGTCAAAGTCCGCGTACTTCCCCCGCAGGTAAAATTTTGCTCCGTTCTGGAACACGAGGCCGGACTGGCTGACCTGGTCCAGAAAGTCGTTGATCTCTTTTTCAATACCGGTTTTCCGGGTAATTATATTAAAAATCATATTGGTGATATCCCTGGTCTGCAGCGGCTCCCATGAATTGACCCCTGCAAACATTCTGTGTTAGAGTTTTGTTTTGATGCGGAAAAATTATCACTTCACGTGGGGAAAGTTAAATCACCAATAAGAATGGAGACCATAAGGATTCATTATGAACATCGACCATCTCAAATCGTTTTTTATGGTGGCAAAAATGGGCAATTTCACAAAGGCGGCCAGGGAACTTTTTCTGACCCAGCCGGCAGTCAGCCAGCACATCCTGGCCCTTGAACATTTCTACAACACCGTGCTGTTCGACAGGACCGGCAAGAAAATCATGCTCACCCGCCAGGGGGAAATCCTCTTTGAACAGACCGAGGAACTGCTGGAAAAATTCAAGGAAGTGGAAACCGTTTTCCAGGGCATGAACAACATGAGCCGGGGAAAACTGGATATTGCCTCCTCTGCCGTGGTCGGCACCTATATGCTGCCCGGGGTTATCGGCCGGTTCAACACCTCATATCCTGACATTGAGCTTGAACTGCGGGCCGGGAACACCCACCAGGTGAGCCTGATGGTCCTTGAAGGACAGGTGGATTTCGGATTTGCCGCAGGCCCTGCCAGCCAGTTTCCTGAAGTTGAAACCATGATCATTCACAAGGAAGAGATGATTGCCGTGACAGCCAGCGGCCACCACCTGGCTGAAAAAGAGGAGATCGGTGTTGAAGACCTTAAGCGCACCCCCTTTATCACAAGGGAAAACGGCACCCGGACCAGGCAACTGCTCCGGAACTGGACCCAGACCCTTGAAGAGGGCGGCAAAGAGTTGAAAGTCATTGAACTGGAAAACGTTGAGACCGCCAAACGTATCGTTGAGGAGGGATTCGGCATAACCATTATTCCGGAAACTGCCGTTAAAAGAGAGATCGCCGCCAATCAGCTCACCCGGGTCAACCTGAAAGGGTTTAAGAAAGAGGCGGTCTTCTACCTGCTTTACCATAAGGCGCGGCGGCTTTCCATGGCTGCCAAGACATTTTTATCCATGCTGCCCGGCACCTTTGTCTGTTCGGATAACCTGGATTCGAACCTGGACTCCCTCATAAAATAAGCAAGACATGGCGCCCCCACCGGTTCTGTTCGATTCCTTGTCATTGTCCACCCACCCGGCATAACCCGGCCGCCACGTCCACCTCGTGATGCCCCGATATTCTCCGGGCATCTATGGCAAATATCCCAAGAAAAAAGATGCCGCTTCAAGAGGTTGAAAAACAGGGCGTTATTTACTGTCCGGTCACATCACCTGACTATTGAACCGGAAATGTTGAGTACCGCTGTAAAATGCCATAACAAATGATTATACCTGCCATAGCCGATTCAAATTTGACTGTTTCCCGGAGAACTTTTATAGGTATCCCCACATTGAATCAGGCTTTGCAATGACACATCTGAAAAAACTCAAAAAAGGACTTGATATGGAAACACGGTCGTCCGAAAACGGCAATAATATTTTTAACATGAACAACTACAGAATGGACCGGTTACCGGTACGGGAAAAATCCAGATTTGAAAAACACCTTGAATCTGCAGGTTTTCCCCTGGCAATCATCCTTTTTATTGCCATTCTGGTATTCATTGATATCCCCTTTTTAACAAACATTGCCCCTGAGACCTTAAGTCAAACAGCCAAGGCTCATTTTGACAAGATCGGCGCCGTTGAATTTTCAAAGGCCAATGTGGCCATGCTGGCCGTCTTTGTGGCAGCGGTTGTACTCTGGATCACGGAAGCCATCCCCAATTACCTGACTTCCCTGATTCTGATCATCACCATGGTGCTCACCGGCGTTCTTCCGGAAAAACAGGCCTATGCCCAGTTGGGCCACAAAATCATGTGGCTGAATATCCTCTCATTTATCCTGGCCTCCATGCTTGTAAAAACCGGTGCGGCCAAACGGTTTGCCATCTGGTTCATCCTGCGGTACGGTAAAAACGCCACTTCGATTTTCATGAGCTTTATTGTTATTAACGTGATCATGTCCGCATTTATTTCAGCCACCACGGCAAAGGCAGCCATCCTGATGCCCATCTTCATGGTTGTGGCAGCGGTATACGGGGCAAGGGGAGGAAAAAACAGAAACAACTTCGGCAGAAACATCGTCCTGCAGAACCTTTTGTGCATTAACCTCTCTGCGGGATGCTATGTCACCGGATCCGGGGCAAACCTCCTGGCCGCATCCATTATCGCCGGGGCGGTGGGTGCGGATATTTTCTTCCAGGACTGGCTTGTGGTGGCCTTTCCCGTATCCTTTGCCATGCTTTTTGTGGGCTGGTTTCTGGGCACCCGGATCTTTTTCCCCCTTCCCCCCGAACAGAGGCTGCCCCAGGTAAAGGGCGGACTTGATACCCTGAGGGAAGAGCTTGTCAAAATGGGACCGATTACTAGAATGGAAGTCAAATCCGTTGTCATCTTTGTCATCATCCTTGCCATGTGGGCAACAGACAAATACCACGGCATCAGCCCCACGGCAGTTGCCTTTGTGGGCGCCATTGTGGCCCTGTTTCCCAAAGCAGGTGTTGTCAGATGGAATGACGTGGACATCCCCTGGCATCTTTTGATGTTTTCAGCAGGCGCCTATACCCTGGGTGCGGGCCTTAAACTCACTGACCTGCCGTCACTTGCGGTAAACGCCGGTGTCAAGGCCATCGGCCTGTCCCAGGCCACGCCCTTCTGGGTATTTTATGTCCTGCTGACGGGGGGTATGCTTTTTTCCGCCCTGATCTTCCAGTCAAAAACCATGAGGACCATGATCTTTGTACCCATTGCCATCGGCATTGCCAATTCATTCGGATTTTCCGTCATGTCACTGGCCATTCCCGTGGCCATGCTCATAGAGCATGTATATGCCCTGCCCTTTAACAGCAAGCCGGCCCTGCTGCTCTATGCCACGGACCAGTACAGCCTCACCGACACCTTTAAATTCGGTTTTACCATGCTGGTCATTGCCTGGGGAGTGGTGGTCCTGATGGGAGAAACATATTACAGATTCCTCGGATATACCCCCGACGGTGTTTTCGGAATTTTCTAAACCGCTGACTATATACAGCAATTACAATAACCAGGAGAAAAAATGACAGACCATAAGCTCAACCAGTACCTGACAGAGGCTAAAACAGACATCAACTACAAATCCATAGATACCCTGGTCATGGGTAATGAAGCCGCAGACCTGGATTCCATGGCATCAGCCCTTGCCTTTGCCTTTACCCTGTCCTGCAGTGACAGGAAAAAAAACATAGTCCCCCTCATGCCCATTATCAGGGGGGACTTTAAACTCAGAACAGAGGCAGCCTATGTTTTTGACCGGGCCGGAATTGACCTGAACAGCGTAATTTTTCTGGATGACATCAATCTGGAGCGGCTGATGAAAAAGGTGGACGGGCTGGCGCTGGTGGATCACAACAGGCTTTCAGCCCATTGCGAGCCATACCGGGACAAGGTCTCCATGATCCTGGACCACCACAAGGATGAGGGGCTTTACCCCGGGGCAGGCACAAGGGTCATCGAACCTGTCGGCTCCTGCGCCACACTGGTGGGAGAAGACCTAACACGCCGCTGCCCGGAACTGGCCAAAGATCCGCATCTGGCCACCCTGCTCTGGGGCACCATCCTCCTGGACACCGTAAACCTGGCACCGGATGCCGACCGTGTCACCCCCAAAGACGAGGCTGTGTCCAACACCCTCATGACAGCATGCTCCCTTGACCAGGACGTTTATTTCAGAGCCATCCAGAAAGCCAAATTCGACACAAAAGACCTTGGCACCTTTGATCTGCTGCGCAAGGATTACAAGGAGTTCAGATTCAACAGCAACCGCTGCGGCATTGCCTCAGCACTTCTCCCCCTGGTCCTTTGGGACAAAAAAGATCCTGAGCTCTGCCTCAGCTTTGAAACTTACGTCAAACGAAGGGACCTGGATGTTCTTATCTCCATGAACGCATATACCGACCCTGAGTTCAGCCGGGATCTCGCAGTCTATTGTGCAGACCCTGCCGAACACGGCAAACTGATTACCTTTCTCCAGGAAAAGGGACTCGCTCTCAAAGAGATCCACCTGGACAGCCAGAAACCCTGCCTGGAAGGCAAAACCGCGTTTTACCGCCAGGGCAACCTGGCCATCTCCAGAAAAAAGCTCTCTCCGATGCTGGATGATTACTTCGCCGGCTGATCCCACAGCCCCCGGAAGTTCAGCTTCCGGGGGCCTCCCTGCCCGCCCGTCTTACTTCCTCGCCCCTCTTTTAAAAAGGACAAGTCCTGCCATACCCCGTTAGGGACTTGCAAACCGGTTTACCCCATTTTCAGGTGATAAAACATGATCCAGGAATTTATAACCATCCATGACAGGTTCCAGTTTGAAATCAAGCAACGACTGCCTTTCCGCAACGCAGGAAAGAAAAGGCGGTATGTCATAGAGACCCTGTTCTTCATTCCCAATTCCCTGGGAATCAATGAAAGAACCTACACCAAACAGATGTTTTATAACCGGCTGAAGAACTATATCCGGCTGGGGATTCCTGAATTGCCGGATCCGGATACCCCGGACCAGGACCCATCCATGTCCAGAGTCCTCTGTGCGCTGGAACAGATGAAGCAAAAGGACAATCAGGCCAGCCGGGCCCGTTACCGGGATTCCGTAAAACTCTATGCCCTCATGTTAAAAAGGAGGCTGCGGCAAGGCACCCTGAACGCCGGCACCCGGACAGGCCGGGATCAGCTTCATCATATCCTCGGGACTGTCCACAGGGCAACTGCCGGGGCCGGGCTTTTAAGGCGGCATGAAGAAGACCGGGGAAACTTCCTGGACGGAGAATCAAAACAGGCCTTGGCATACTGCAACGAATATATCAGCATGTGCCTGACATATTACCTGCTCCAAATGCTTGATTCGGTAAATTGGGATCAAAAAGACGATGGCCGGGTAAAACTGAGAAAAAAGCTGATGAAGCGAATCCACAATGAGTTTGACTATCAAAAACAATTCAGGCCAAGTGAAAACAATGCTGAAGACCAAGACCATGAGACATTGATCTACCGGTGGAATGTATTAAAAAAATATGTAAGCAGCCCCCTCTTCCTGGAAATCCGGCAAAAAAAGGAAGGCACCCTGGTGCTGCAGCTGGTCTCATGTTTTGCCGCAGGACTGGCTATGTTTTTTGCAACGGCAGTGGCCTTTATCGGCCAGGATATGTTCGGCGCCCTCAGCCCGAACCTGTTCCTGGCCCTGGTCATCGGGTATATCTTCAAAGACAGGATGAAGGAGGGCCTGCGGAATTTTCTCTCTTCACGGCTCAGAAAAACATTTTCCGACCGGCGGCAATTTGTCTATCAGGACTTTGGCACCCTCATCGGAAAATGCAAAGAGGTTTTTTATTTCATCAAAAATTCCAGGATTCCCCCCTCCGTATTGGCGCTTCGAAACAAGAACCACCTGGTCGATATTGAGAATTCATACAGGAGCGAAGATGTCATGTATTACAGAAAAGAGATCCTGATTAAACCCAAATCCGCAGGTGAAGCCTGGGAAGGGCTCATGGACATTACCCGGCTGAATATCAGTGATTTTTTAAACAACACGGATGACCCCACGCATATGATATTTGTCCCCCAAAGGGGCTCATACCAAAAAACAGCCGCAGATAAGGTCTACCATATGACCATGATCCGGTGCCACAGGACCGGCGGCAGGGAGATCAGCAAACGATTCAGAATCGTATTTAACAGGGATGGCATCAAGCGTATCGACCACATTGATTCCTGAGGCAGGGAGAACGATAAAAAACTGCGGGATAAGACTGGAAAATGGCTGCAAAAAAAAATTCAGGGGATCCGGCAAAAGCCCGGGATCCCCGTCAGACCGCCAGGGGGAAGGAGAGGTCTGCAACCTCTCCTTCCGGATTCTCACAAACCGGCCGGCTTAAAAGTAAAACTGCAGGCGGGCCTGAACAATGTCTCCATCCTGGCTGGTGACATAGTCAGCACTGTCCGCGTAGTTGTCCGCATCAAAATGAACATAGTTGAAAACAATCTTCAGATTATTTTCAAGATACCAGTTCAGGCCCAGGGTGATATCTTTAAGGTCGCCGCCGTAGACATCATCGTCAGTCAGGTTAAGGACACTGTAACGGGCAGAAACCTCCCAGGCCCCGAACCCGCCCTCGGAAACAGGGTTGTCCGGTTTTACCTCTTTAAAATAGCCCGAGG
>JAKSAX010000289.1 GCA_022361395.1 Desulfobacterales bacterium
ATGATGGCCTCGTTTTTCGGCGGCATGAGCATTGCCTATTCCCAGGTCGGAGCCTGCCATGCACTCTCCTACGGGCTCTCCTATGTACTGGGCACCCATCACGGCGTGGGGTGCTGCATCACCTTTGACTACCTTGAAGAATACTATGGGGAAGGGGTGAAGGAGTTCAGGACCATGATGGATAAAACCGGGGTGGATATCCCCAGGGGCCTGACCGCCGGCCTGTCAGACGATCAGATGGAGACAATGATCACCGTGGCCCTAGGCCTGGATCCCCTTTGGGAAAACTGTCTTGGCAAAGACTGGAAAACCATCATGACCCGGGACAAGGCCAGATCCCTGTTCAGGAGAATGTAAGCCATGACCGTTGCTGTCATACCCGCAAGATTCGGCTCCAGCCGCCTTGAGGGAAAACCATTGGCTGATATTGCCGGTAAATCCATGATCCAGCGGGTCTATGAGCAGGCCGGGAAATCCTCCGTGGTCACCCGGACTATTGTTGCCACGGATGATGAACGGATTGTCCGGGCGGTCCAAGCGTTCGGGGGCGAGGCCCTCATGACATCGGACACCTGCAGGTCAGGTACGGATCGGGTGGCTGAAACCGCAGATATTTTGGGGTTGAGCCGGAAAGACATCCTGATCAATATCCAGGGAGACCAGCCCGTATTCGACCCAAGATGCCTGGACTATATGATCCGGCCCTTTGATACGGAAGATGGACTTTTAATGTCCACCCTGGCCTTTAAGATTGAAAATAAAAGGGAGATCACCGATCCTAAGGATGTAAAAGTGGTTTTTGACAGAAACGGATTTGCCCTCTACTTTTCCAGGGCCCAGATTCCGTTCCCCAGAGACGGCCAGCCCGATGTGGATTACTATAAACACCTGGGATTCTATGCCTATACCAAAGAGTTCCTGGATAAAATCGTGGCCCTGCCCACCGGTACCTGTGAAGATGTGGAAAAACTTGAGCAGCTCAGGGTGCTTGAAAACGGCTACCCCATAAAAGTGGTAGTCAGCCCCTACGATTCACCGGAAATTGATTTACCCGAGGACATAAAAAGGATTGAAGCCGGGCTTTTAGCATCAACACCCTCATGAGAGCACTTTACAAAATCGTGCATACCTCCAGCCGGATCTGCTGGGAAGACCCTGAGAAACGAATCTATGACGAATCGGTCTGGATGGAGTCCCAGGGCCATCAGGTGGTGATCATCGCGCCGAAAGACAGTCCCCTGTTCCTTAAGGCCAGGGATCACGGCATCTCTGTTTATCCGATGTCCTTCAAAGGCCTTGGCCGGATAAACGAATTCCGGGAACTGATACAGATACTGGAAAACGAGCAGCCCTATGTGGTGAATTCCCATGGCAGGGCAGATGCAAAAATGGCGCTGAAGGCAGCGCAGAAGACAGGGGTGGCCTGCCGGATCATCTCCCGCCACTCAGGCGGGAAGCTGCGTAATACCTGGCAGAACAGGAACCTGTTCAAAAAGATGAGCCATTATGTCTTTACCTCATCCAGACATACCACAGAGATTGTAAAACAGACCTTTAAACTTAAGGAAATGGAAGTCTTCTCCATACCCGGCAGCATCGTCCCCCCTGCTGAACTCATACCCAGGCCTGAGGCCAGAAAAAGTATGGCAGCCGGACTGGGCCTGGCCCCTGACGCCAGATTCATCGGCATCATTGGCCCCAGTGACCATTCCGGGATTTCAGCAGTGATAAAGGCCTTTAAAAAAATCCAGACAGATATCCCCCATCACTTGGTAATCACGGGAAATGAAGACTGCCGCCCCGGGTTTGAAAATTGTGCAAACGAGGCTGAATGCACGGGCAGGCTCCATTTTATCCCGTCCATGGACGATCCCTGGACCTATTACCGTGCTCTGGACTGCGGCATTATGACTGCAGACCGGGTGAACGGTTCTCCCCTCGGCGCCGTTCCACGCGCCCTGGAGGAAGCCATGTTCGGTTCATGCCCCGTTATTGCAGGCTATGCCGGGGGAACAGAAGATATTGTCATACCCGACAAAACAGGACTGTTATACAGGACTGAGGCGCAGCTGCCGGACATGGTGTTAAACACCCTGGCCAAAGAAGCGGCAACCAGGGAACGGGTTCACCATGCCAGGGAACTTGTGAAAAAGCACCATACCATAGACACCATGGGCCGGGATATCATACGAATATACCGGCTGCACCAGGTCAAACTGGAAAAACAATTCCTGCCCGGATCACTCCGGCAGACATGATACAAGGATTGATTTATGTCCCGACCCGTCAGATCTGCATTTCTGGTGCCTTTTTTCGGACACCTGCCACCCTATTTTGACTTCTGGGTAAACTCCTGTGAAGCCAATCAACAAAACTTTCACTGGTTTGTCTATAACGATAAGATCGACTGTATTACCCGGCCTAATCCGGCCGTTACCCTGATTCCATACCAGTTTGAGGAGATGAGAAACGACTTTAAACAGATCCTGGATATATCCATACCCGGAAAACATTTAAGACGGGTGTGCGATTACAGACTGATGTTCTACTTCACGAGAAAGACTGAAGAACGCCTGGATGATTTTGATTTCATCGGGTTTACGGATATGGATATGGTTTACGGCAGGTTAATGGATTTCATGCCTGACAATATGGACCAATACGCCATGATATCAGCAGACGACGGCAGACCCTGCGGCCCGTTCACCCTGATGAACAGAACCCAGCTCCACCTCCTTGCGGAATGGGATCAGATCAAACCTGAGATGGAACGGGTGGAGCACCGCTCTTTTAACGAAGCCATACGCCTGATGGAGATCCTGTCCCAGAATATGCCCGCCTTTTGCCAGGCAGACCCGCTGCAGCCCCAGATGGCAGGCGGACTGAACCAGAGACACCATTTCGGCATCTGGGATCAAAGCGGGGTTACGGTTCATGACTGCTGGCAAAGAAAAAGGCAGGGCGGATTTTACCATTTTTCACGGTACAAGGATAAACCCCGGTTCAAGATTGCTCCGATAACTGACTCGGGACAATGCGGCATACATAAGTTCGGGATATCAGATCCGGACAGCATGTGGACAAAGATAAAAATGCAAACCTCCCTTTATATTTAAATTAAGGATCCGCATCCAGTGAAGCTGTTCAAATCCCTTTTCTCCAGAACCGCCGGAAAACCGGAGCCGGCTCCCCCGCAGCCGGACCGGTGGTCCATAGGCATTTATACCGGAGACTCCGTTTTCAACCTCCGGGACCCCGGGGATATCAATCCGGTTCTGACCGCTGATGATATTAATGATGAAAAGGCAAGGCTTGTGGCAGATCCCTTTATGATCAACCACGAGGGAACCTGGTATATGTTTTTTGAAGCAGAGGTGGAATCGGATGACGGCCCCATAGGAAAGATCGGCCTGGCAGTATCCGGGGACGGATTTAACTGGGCATACAGGGGAATGGTTTTGGAAGAACCCTTTCACCTCTCTTATCCCTATGTATTCTCATTTGAAAAAGAGATCTATATGATCCCGGAAACCCGTTCGGACAGAACCATACGGCTGTATAAAGCCACGGATTTCCCGTTTAAATGGTCTTTTGAGAAAACCCTGCTCAGGAAACGGCGCTTTGCAGACAACTCCCTGTTCCGGTTCAACGGTCTGTGGTGGATGTTTACGGATTCAGGCAACCATACCCTACGGCTCTACTATTCAGACAGCCCCCTGGGTAAGTGGAAGGAGCACAGGAAAAGCCCGATTTTAAAAAGGCAGGCAAGCTTTGCCAGGCCGGGCGGACGTGTGGTTATGGTGGACAACCGGCCGGTCCGTTTCGCCCAGGATGCGTTCCCGGTGTACGGCAGCCAGGTGTGGGGATTTAAAATCACCACCCTCACCCCTGACACATACGAAGAAGTCCCTGTGACCGAACCAATCATAAAGGCAACAGGCTCCGGCTGGAACGCGAGGGGAATGCACACGGTTGATCCCCATATCCTGGACGGCGGCAGCCTGCTGGCATGCGTTGACGGGCTTGAAGAGAAGAAAGAGAGATGAGCCTTCGCATCCTCCATACGGTCAGCAACAACCAGTGGGGCGGCCTCGAAAGACGGGTATTTAACGAATGTGCCTGGATGGCCGGCAAGGGCCATGACATCTCCATTGTCACACCGGACAACACCCCCCTGTTTGATAAGTCCAGCGCCATGGGCTGGCAGGTACACACCATGCCCTTTACATCCTTAAACGCCCCCTTTGATTACTTCCACCTTCGCACCATACTGAAAACATTCAGGCCGGATATTTTAAACACCCACGGAAATATGGACGGAAAGGTCGGTCTTGTCGCAGCAAAAGGGCTGAATATTCCCCATGTCATTCTCTCCAGGCATATTACACCGGATGTAAAAAACAACTGGTACAACCGGCAATTGTACAGAAACCTGTGCACCCATATATTTACAACGGCTGATTGTACGGGCACCCAGATTATAAACGACCTGAACGTTGCCCCTGAAAAGGTGTTCACCGTTTCCAGCGGCATTATTCCCCCTGAAGAGATGCTCCCCAAAAAGGAGGCGCGTCTTTTGCTCAGTCAAAGGTTTAAACGGAATAGCGGGACACGGTATATCGGGTATATCGGTCGTCTCACAGAAGACAAGGGTATATTCGACCTTATCCGGGCCTTTGACCGGATTCGGGAAAAATTTACAGGCCATTGCCTGGTTCTGGTCGGTGACGGCGGGGAAAAAGAGGATATTGAAAATTTCATTAAGGCCGGCCGCCTGGAAAGCAGGGTCATCCTTGCAGGTTATACAGACAATCCCTGGGAATACTACCGGGCATTTGATGCAAACGTGCTTGCATCCACTGAAAACGAAGGCATTCCTCAGGCCCTTCTGGAGGCCATGTTTGCCCAGTGCCCGGTGATCGGGACACAGGTGGGCGGAATCCCGGATGTCATCCGGGATAAGGAGACAGGTCTTCTTGTTTTACCCAAAAATCCGGATTCGCTGGCAGGCGCCCTTGAAACAACACTGGAAGATCAATCCCGGACCGGAATACGGGCCAGGGCCGCCTTTGAATTTGTAAGCCGCAGCCATACCATTGATGCCATGGGCCGCAAAATCCTGTCAATTCTGGACCCGGGCTAATCTTCCGGCAGCCGGATCTTCAGAAAAGACTCCATCCCCTGCTGCTTCAGATGGCACTTGGCATATTTATAAAAGGTGCCTTCAAAGTTTGCCACGGCGATGATAAATCCGGCCCAGCCGTCCAGGCATCCCAGCTTCAGGATATACATTGAAAAACCGGCCCACAGACCGTGGGACAGGGCTTTAAACATGCTTGATTTTTTCCCGGCATCAATCAGTTTGTCCGCTCCCAGGGTGGAGTACCGGTTTGCCTTGTGAACCACCTCTTCCAGGTTCTTGAAAGGCACCTGATTAATGCTGGCTTTAAAATAGCCGCACGGTTTGCCGCTGACCACCTCATACCGTTCATGAACTGCATCCGGTTTGAAAACCATAGCACCTTTTCTAAACAGCTGGGGCTGCCTGTAATCCGGATAAAACCCTGCATGACGGAGCCACTTTCCCATGAAATAATTACGGCGCGGCACATAATAGGCATCCAGGCTGTCTTCTGAATTGATGATCTTTAAAATTTCAGCCCGGGCCGCCGGGGTACACCGTTCATCCGAATCTAGGCTGAAAATCCAGTCATGACTGCAGGAAGAGATGGCATCATTACGAAGCTGTCCGAACCCGTTAAACGGAATCTGTACCACCCGGGCACCGCATTTTTCAGCGATTTTAGCCGTATCATCCTCACTAAAGGAATCCGCCACCACGACTTCGTCTGCCCAGGCAACACTTTCCAGGGCATCTTTTATCTTGTCCGCCTCATTATAGGCAATAATATATACGGAAATCTTTTCCATCAGGTGTTACACCCCTTTTCGTTACCGGCAATCCTAATATTTCCCAATTGCTCCAATCCCAACCGGCAGGTGTACCCCCCTACAGTTCTTGTATCTTCCATAATCTCATCATTTTTGTGAAGGTTGTTTCTTGAATTTTCAGGGTGCCAGAGATGGTAGCAGATGGCCCGGAACGGGTTTTCCTTTCGTTTAAGGCCGTAGTTATACAGGCGTATTACAATCTCGCTGTCTTCACGTCCCCACCCGGTTATTTCCTGGTTATACCCGTTCACGGCAAACAGGTCTTTTCTGAAAAAGCCGGTATTGCATCCCCTGACACCTGACAACTTCGTTGTACGGTAAGAGGGGAAAAAACCGATCCGGAAAATGTGATGGAAATTTGAAATTTTTCCGGTAAGCGCATACCACAGCAGCCTGGCAACAGAATTAATATGACTAAAAACAAAGGGCTTTTCCACCGGTTCATTCACCAGTACCCGTTTCCCCTGGAAAAAGCACCCTTCCTCAGCCAGCGCCTCGTGGTCTTCTATAAACCGGCTTTCGGGGATGCAGTCTCCGTCCATGATTACAATATAATCTCCGGATGAGGCAAGTATGGCTTTATTCCGGCTCCTGGACAGGCGGAACCCGTCATCTTCCTGCCACACATGGAGAATCCGGATATCCTTCCGTGCAAGATACGGAGCCACCATAGCGGCTGTTTCCTCTCCGGACCCGTCATCGGCAATAATAATCTCATCAGGGCGCCGGGTCTGGTGAATCAGCCCGTCTAAAACTTTTTTTAATGCATCAGGACGATTATAGGTTGTCACGATAACCGACAGTTTCATGGCTGCTTCTCCCGTATGATCCCGAGAACCTCATCAACCGTCAACATCTCCATACAGCGGAAATCATGGGTGGAACAAGGGTGTTTGGCATAACAGGGAATACATGGAAAGTCTTTTTGAATGACGGTATGGATACTGCCGTAGGGACCGGTACGCACAGGATTTGCCGGCCCAAAAATGGCAAACACCGGGATGTTCAATGCAGCGGCCATGTGCATGGGCCCTGTGTCGTTGCAGATAAAAAAACGGGCACCTTTAATAACGGCCAAAAGATCTTTCAAGCAGGTTTTACCGGCTATGGACACGGCATTCCCGCCGGAGGCTGAAACAACCGCCTCGGCAATATCCGCCTCGGCAGCAGAGGCGATCACCACCACAGGCAGATCAAGATTTTTTGCCAGTTCTCCGAATTTTTCAGCCTGCCACCTGTTGGCAGGCTTTCCTGCAGAGGGGCTCATCACAACGTATTGGTCCGGCA
>JAKSAX010000403.1 GCA_022361395.1 Desulfobacterales bacterium
AAAATGGCTGAATTCTCATAATTTGTAGCTTGGCACAAGTTATGACCAGATTTTGCCCGTAACATTTACAGGATAAAACTGAACCAGATTAAGGTCATTGCCGTGATCCATGGGGCACAGTTGATGCCTGATGAATTTTAGAAATCCCAAAGCCTCATTTACAGAATTCTTCCAAGTTTAATGATGTCTATATCACCGGAGGATGGTATTGCTTCGAGATTCTGATTCTTTGAAATTTTCAAATAATGTTGAATGTAATTGTCAATATTTTCATTGTTCAAATTTACTAATCCAAACTTGTTAATCATGTTACTGAAGTCGGAGAATGCACTTGGTTTCGTAAAGATCCCTTCTCTGATTAAAGATCCATACCCTTGGCAATAAACGTCAGCTCCCAACCACTTTATTTCAGCGTCACAATCAAAACTACCTTTAGCTTCTTGAAGGGTATCAGATTGAAGCACAATTATCTCATTTATGTCATCATATTGATTTGAGTAATCGAGAACCGATACCACTTTTGACAAATCAAATAACAGCTTAAAATCACTACTGTCCGGATTAGAGATCCGTATTTCTTTACGAAGTATAGTTAGCTGATCTGGTAATTCTTTAGAGAAAAAACCCTCGTCAAGTTCAAACCAGGGCATTCTATCAACACCTCCATAGTAGATTTCATCAATCTTAGGAGCATTAGGCAAGAACGCCCCCCGGCCTTCTTTATCAAAATTTTTATCGGGCTTTCTTAATATTATAAAACCACAAATTTTGCTCATCAAATCACCTTACAATTAAAATATTTCCTAGTTAGCAGGGATATGTCCAATACCAGAACCTGGAACATGGATATGATCACCACCTTTCCAGTGATCCTTCCCTCTGTCATCGCGTACACCGTCAATGCCTAACTCTTCACCCCAATCCAAGATGGTGTCCACCTCTTCTTCAGACAAAGGTTTTCTACCACCTAAAGTTTGCTCATCAATCAAATCATTTAGTGCCTGTTGATCTGGTGAATGCCGATTGTTATCACAGCTTTCTCCGTCTTCTGTTTTTTCATTCCAAAGATTAATGATGTCGTCGATTAGAGGGCGTGGATCCATCAACCCGATTATGGATGTGATATCTCGAACAAACAGATCATTAGGATGCGAACCAGGTTCAAACACGGTGCCTGGTAGGCCACCGATTGGCAACCCGGGAGTGCCTGGGAACGTAGTTGTATTCAAGCCCAATGGATCGATATAGTTGATGGGATTGTTCAGAGAATAAACAAACGGATTGATCCCACCAGCCAACCCAATCGGATCAGGCGTCAGGTACCTCCCCGTCATAGGATCATAATACCGGTGCCAATTGTAGTGCAGCCCGGTCTCCCCATCAAAATACTGGCCCGGGAACCGCAAATTGTTCTCCACAGTGTTAACTGTGACTACTGCCTTGCCAAAGGGCGCATGGGAAGCCTGCCAGACCACGGTGCCGGTCATATCCGTCAATGCCTTTGGCGTTCCCAGGTGATCGTTGTGGTAGAAGTAAAGCTGATCCCCGCTGTTTTGGACTATCATGGCCAGGGGACGGCTGTCCAGGTAAACATATTCCCTGGTGACGGTGCCGTCCGTACCGGACTCGGCAATGAGGAGGCCGGACAGGTCATAATGGTAAACCGTTGTTGTGCCGTTTACTGTTTTACGGGTTCTTCTGCCCTGGCTGTCGTATTCATACTCACCTAATACCGCGCCGTTTTCGGATATACTTTCCAGCCGCCCGTTGGGGTTGAATGCCAGGGTGCGGGTTGCGGCGGTAATGGTCCCGCCCACCACCTGGTACAGCTGGTTGGTTCCGGGCAGGTAGCTGTAAAGCTCGGATTGGGAGTTGACCATTTTTTTCTGCCGGTTTCCTGACTGGCCGTACTCGTATACATGCTCGCCGTAACTGCCCAGGGCATGGGTCAGGCGGTAGAGGTCGTCAAAGGTAAAGGACTGGTCTGCAGAGCCCTGGTTGTCCGTAATGCCGGTGATGTTGCCTGACCCGCTGACGGTGTAAGTGTTGTCAATTATGCCCCCGGATGTCAGGGTTGCGGGCAGGTACCGCTGGTCAAAGGTACTGGCCATGGTCTTGCCGTTGCCGTAGTCCAGGCTGTCTACCGGGCCGAAGGGCTGATGGGTGATATTTTCGGCCAGGACAAGGGTGGTGCCTTCCTTTGTTGAGGTGACCCGGGTGATTGAACCTGAGGTGTCCCGTTCATAGGTTACGGTGCGGCCGGAGGGGTAGGTAAGGGATGTCAGGCTGCCGGTGCCGTCCCTGGCATAGGAGGTGGTGTAGGTGCTGCCGGATAAGGTTCCGGCTTCCGAGACCACCCGGCCCAGGCTGTCATAGGTATAGGCACGGGAGCCTGAGGGGTCGGTCACCCCGGTGAGGCGGCCCTTGCCGTTGGGCCCCTGGTCATAGGTGTATGTCACATTCCGGGCGCTGTCGGTATGGTAGATGCCGGTGAGGCGGCCCAGGGCATCATACCCGTACTGGACGGGATCTGCGGAGTTAACGGTTTTGGACACCATGCGGCCTGCCCCGTTGTATTGATACAGGGTAGTGCCGGAGTCCGGGGAGACCTGTTTGACCAGGTTGCCGCTGTCGTCATACCGGTAGACGGTTTTATTGCCGGCCGGATCTGTTACCGATGCCAGGTTGCCGGCTTTGTCGTAGCCGTAGGCAATTGTGGCCGGGCCGGTTTCGGCCTGGAGCGCACTGCTCAGGACGATCCGGTTCCGGGAGTCGTAGGCAGTCTCACGGACCTTGCCCAGGGGATCTGTGGTCCAGACCACCTCTCCGTGCCGGTAGGCTAGAACCGTTTCCAGGATCTGGCTGCCGTCAGCGCTCTTTTCAAGTATTTTCCAGGGTTTGCCCGGGGTCAGGCCGGTATTGTTTTCCGGGTCCCCGTAATCCCATCCCCGGTAAAGGGTCCGGGTGCCGGAGGATGAATAAATCGAGGATTCGACGGGATTGCCCTTATCGTCATAGGCAAAGTACTGGTAGGCCCCGGTGTTGTCCAGGATCTGCCGGATGAATCCGCTGGAGTTGTAATTGTAATCCAGGGTACGGCCTGCGCCGTCAATGGTTGCGGCAAGGCTGCCGGACGCATCAAAGCTTCTGGAGAAAGTAACCCCGCCGGTTTCTGAAGAAACCGCCCGGTTCCGGCCGTCATAGGCGACCTGGGTCACAGTCCCGTTCTCATCAACGGTCCGGATGACATTGCCGGCCGTATCATATTCAAAGGTTCGGGTGCCGGTGACCGGGCTTGTGACTGACAGCAGGTCCCCGGTATTCGTATCCCAGCCCAGGGTAACAGTATCGCCGGTTCCGGGAAGCGGGCCGTCCACGGTTTCCACCTGCCCTTTGTGGTTATAGGTTATGAGGGTGACGTATTCACGGGCGGTCACCGCTCCGGCATTGTCCAGGGTGTAGCCGCTCCGGATAATACGGTAGACCCTGCTTGTAGGCGCTTCATTTGGCGTATCTGTATTATCCGGCCCGGAGGGGTCATCATAATCCCAGGTTGTCACCCGGTTCAGGGAAGGGTTGCTCTCACCGGCCAGACTGCTGGCTTCAGTCCGGGTCAGGGGGACATCCATGTCCGGGTGCCAGGTGGTGTAAACCGTATTTTCTTCACCGGTTCCCGCAGACATGATACGGGTTTGGGCATTGCCGTTGCCGTCATAGTCCAGGAACCTGTCGATGCGGCCGTTCATCCATTCACGTTCTGCCGGCATGCCGTTAGTTTCATCAAATTCCGTACGAACGATGCCGGTGGAACATGAGGCGCAGCTGTTGTCAACGGTCTTGCTGAGGATCTGTTTCCTGCCGGCAACCTCGGCAATCCCGTAGGCAGAGGAGATGCCGTAGGCATCTGTCACCGTCACAAGGCTGTCATCGGTGTAGGCGACGCTTACCCCTTTGCCCTCCCTGTGATGATTTTCCGTGGCCCGGTCCTGGCTGTCATATCCCCAGGTGGAGATAAGGTGGCCTGCCAGGTCGTACTTAGCAGTCATATTATTGGGATCGCCGGAATCCTCATACCGGTATTCGAAGCCGGAGGCTGCCGAACCGTTATTGTCGTCTGCATAGGTCACCCGGATCAAGTTGCCTGCGGCATCGTAATCATAGGAAACCCAGATCCCGTCGGTCACTGCAGCCGTCACAGGCCCTGATATATGGGAGATGCGGCTGTCTGCGTTGTAATGGAAGATAAGACTCCGGCCCGAGGCATGGTCGGTTACCGTTTCCAGAAGCCCTTCCGGGGTATAGGAAAGGGATCTGCTGTTGCCGTTTTTATCGCTGATGGAGATAAGACGCCCGGTGTCCTTGTCAAAGGCAGAAACAGAGCCGTCATCCTGCTGCCAGAGATAGTTGTCCCCGTTTAGGGTGATGGTGGAATCTTCCGAATACGCCCCTTTGAATACACCGTCCCGGTCGTTATCCTCAAAGTAGATGCCGCGGCCGGTTTCAGTTACGATCTTTATCTGTTTCTCATCTCCGATGAAATCAGGGTATAAGATTTGATGGTAATTGTGGGTCCAGCCATATCCCATTGCCGTATGGGTGAAGCTCCTGCTGTTGTACGTCCGCTGGAATTTTAACCCGCCCGGCCAGGCAGAGGGAAATGATAGATCTGTTTCAGATTCCACATTATTGCCGATCAGTATATTTATCGGATTCCCCTGCAGTACCTGGCAGGAGAAATTATTTGCAGGCAGTCCGAAATCCAGGTCATACTTGTCCGGTTCACAGATATCCCCCACCCCATTTGCATTATTGTCTGTTTGATCCGGATTATAAGTCCAGGGGCATTTGTCTTCACAGTCAGATACCCCGTCGCCATCGGTATCAGGGGAACCGTCAAGACACTCCGTTTCAAAATCCAGGTAATAGGCGGCAAAAGAAAAGGAGTAAATATCCCCGCTCACTGGAATAATATGTCCGTAGACCGCCCCCCTGATATGAGGACGCCCGTCAAAATCCTGCTGGGGTAATGTAAGGCAGGGGGGGCCGCCATCATCCAGCAAAAATGCCTGCTCTTTGAAGTCCTCCAATACTTTTTCTGCTCTGTCCTTGGACATTCTACCGCCCCCGGAGGACAGGCTTACTCCCATTCTTTGAATCTGCCGCAGCCCCCCCTTGTCTTTATAGTAGTATTGATGCGGGGCACCGGCAATGCCGTCCGGCTCCCCCTGGATCCTGCAGACGCCTGAATGGGCTGTTGAGAGTGTTAAAAAAATAAAAAACGGACAAAATAAGATACCAATATAATGGCGGACAAATTGTTCAGCGTTCTGCATGATACCCATTGTGGAACTCCCTTAATTGACTTCTCTGATAATCTGGACAGGCCTTCCTGATTCATCATACTCGTATATTGTCATGTTGCCGTAATTAACAACGCCCTCAACAACAACCGTCCTTTGAGCGGTCTGGGCTGCATTCCCGGAGTTGTCTGTCACATCATAGGTGACGACATACTTCCCGGCACGGTTTACATCGACCCTGTTGTCCACCGTCATCGTTTCCGTCAGTTCTCCGTCGCATGCATCAAAAGCCAAGGCGCCCGGATCAGTATAGGTTTCACCATAGGAAAGATTGACAACGGGGTCTCCCGCCAGAGTAATCACCGGCGCGTAGGTATCGCTGCTGCAGTCTCCTGCGGGGTAAATCCCGATACTGACAGTTGCCGGATCCGAAACAGCCACGCCGTTATCCGCATAAAAGGTGAAGCTGTCTTCTCCTGTATAGGCGGGAATCGGTGAATAGGTTACATCGGGCGGGGTTCCGGACAGTGTTCCCCGGGAGGGGTGGGATGCGATATGATAGGTCAGCCCGTTCCCGGCAGACCCGGATCCGGCCAGAGTGATCCCGACGGCAGTGCTGTCTGCAATGGACAGCGCCTGGGAATAGGCAACAACAGCTCCTGTTCCGTAAGAAGCGGTTCTCGGGGTAAAATTTCCGGTCCATCTTGCCACCCCCCTGGAAACCCGGAACTCGTCGATGTAGGCATTCAGATCCCTTTTGGATCCCGTATAACCTGAGGTCTGGCCGATAAGAAACTTACCGGAGGTATTCATGTAAAGATCTGCGGCGGATTTCGTGTCTTTTAAAATTCCGTTCACAAAGCAGTGAAGGGCATCTCCTTTACGCACCAGGGCGATATGATACCAGGTGCCCTCACTTAAAATGTTGTGCGTATTTTCAAATATGTATGAGGTGCGGTCACTGTTGGCTAAAAGAAACAGCTGGTTTTCACCGGAACCGTCGTGGGCCTTACCATACATGAACTGGTATCCAGTAGTATACACCCCGGAACTGAAGAAACCGTTTTCCATCATGTAACTGCTCTTTTTGATAGTTTTAAAGTTCACCCAGAAGTCGATGGTGAAGTCGTCATTACCGAATTCAAAATCCGGGCTTTGGGCGATGGAAAGGTTATCGGTGTTACCGTCCAGCTCAATGGCACTACCGTTGAATTTGGCCTGGCCGGTCTCGTGATGGGTACTGCCACCCGGCACGATTTCATGGGTGGTGCCGCCGGAGGAGGTGTCCGTAAATACAGTTTCTCCGTCTTCATTGTCTGACTGGATCAGGAGAACCGTTGCATCGTCATTACCGTAGCTGATATCCACTGTAACGGTTCTGGTTGAGGTGCCGAAGGCGTTGCCTGCGGTGAGTGTGTATGCGGCCGTAGCCGGAGGCGTAACCGACAAAGCCCCGCTGCCTGAAACCGTGCCGATACCGTTGTCTATGCTGATGGTATCGGCATTGCTTACCGCCCATGACAGGGTGGTGGCACCACCGGCCTCGATGATAGTATCAGACGCTGAAAAGCAGATGACCGGCGGCGCTTCGGTCCTGCCGTACGGCGTGGTACCGGGGGTAAAATTCCCTGTCCACCGGGCTGTCCCGGACATCCTGAACTCGTCAATATAGGCGTTCAGGTCTCTTTTGGAACCTGTGTAGCTGTGGGACTGGCCGATAAGAAAATCTCCGGGGGCATTCATTTGGAGGCCGGAGGCGGGTTTTGTGTCCCTCAGGACTCCATCCACAAAGCAGTGAAGATCATCTCCTTTACGCACCAGGGCGATATGATGCCAGGTGTGCTCGCTTAATATATTGAGCGTATTTTCAAATATGTATGAGGTCCGGTCACCGTTGGCTAAAAGAAACAGCTGGTTTTCACCGGATCCGTCGTAGGCCTTGCCGTAGATAAACTGGTATCCTGAAGTATATACCCCGGAACTGAAGAAGCCGTTTTCCATCATATAGCTGTTCTTTTTGATGGTTTTGAAGTTCACCCAGAAATCGACGGTGAAATCATCATTACCGAGTTCAAAATCCGGGCTTTGGCTGATGGAAAGGCTGTCGTTGTTACCGTCCAGTTCTATAGAGCTGTTGTTGAATTTTGCCCTTCTTGTGTCATGGCGGGTACTTCCCACAGGGGTTATAATATGGGTTTCCCCGCCGTACGACGTATCGGTAAAGACGGTGCTTCCGTCAACGGCGTCAGAGCTTATCAGCAGGAACGCTGCGTCATCGTTTCCGTGGCTCACGGTCACGGCCACCTCTTTGGTTGACGTTCCGTATACATTAACCGCTGTAAGGGTGTAGACCGTATTCTCCAAGGGATTAATCTCAACACTTCCGCTTGTAGTGACTGATCCGACACCATTGTCAATGCTCAGTGAATCTGCTTGGCCGCCCTCCCATAACAGACTTGCTGTTTCACCAGGTCCGACAATGGGCTCGGAAACGGAAAAGCAGATGACCGGCGGGTCGTCCGCCTTGCTGTAGGGAATGCTGCCCGGGATAAAATTCTCAGTCCACCTGGCTATCCCTTTTGAAATCCTGAACTCGTCAATGTATGCGTCCAGATCCCTTTCAGCCCCGGTATAGGCATGGGATTGGCCGATAAGGAAATTTTCAGGGGCATTCATGTCAAGACCGGCGGCGGATTTCGTGTCCTTTAAAACTCCGTCCACAAAACAGTGAAGGGCATCTCCTTTGCGTACCAGGGCGATATGATGCCAGGTGTGCTTACTTAATATATTGAGCGTATTTTCAAAAATGTACGAGGTCCGGTCACCGTTGGCTAAAAGAAAAAGCTGGTTCTCACCGGAACCGTCGTGGGCCTTGCCATAGATGAACTGGTATCCTGAAGTATATACCCCGGAACTGAAGAAACCGTTTTCCATCATATAGTTGTTCTTTTTAACGGTCTTAAAATTCACCCAGAAATCAATGGTAAAATCGTCTGTGCCAAACTCAAAGTCAGCACTGTTGTTCATGCTGAGTGTATCATTGTTGCCGTCCAGCTCAATGGAACTTCCGTTGAATCTGGCCCGCCGGGTATCATGATGAGCCGTTCCCACCGGGGTGATGGTATGGATATCTCCACCGGCTGACGTATCCGTGAATACCGTGCCTCCGTCAGCATTATCCGAACTGATCAACAAAACCGTATAGCTGTCGTTACCCTGGCCTGCAGTACTGACAGCAGGGACACATAAATAAATTATCATCAAACAGAAGCAAATACATTGTTTGGAAAAATTCATCTGATTCTCCATTTTATATCCTGCCGGCCTCTTTATCCTGATTTTAATCACACTTTTTGATAAAGGATATGAGAGAGGGGCTGTTCCGGAAACTTAAAATCTAACCCGCCGCCCGGTAACGGCAGAAACATTGAAAATAATAAAACACAGAGAGGCGGATAAACGGCTAATCAACCTGCCGTTGAAACGTTTCACATTTTTCTTTAGCCTTGGGTAATGTTAAAAATAGTGCTGTTTGATTTTGTCTCATCTTTTCTCCGGATGCCATGAAATTGATAGAAATTTTAATTTGAATGTATAGATCTTTTTTTCCCGATACATGATTAAGTTTACTTATAGACCCATTCCCCTATACCAGCAAAGATAAGGCAAAGCAATCAAAAAAAGCTTATAATTGTGAATTAAATTCAACATTTTTCAGCTTTTTTGACAAAATGCTGGGTGAAGATGCACATCATAGAAAAATATTACGCTATATTTGAATTTGGAAACAGATGGCAAACCTGAGAAGCTCTTTTCTTGGCCAGATTTCACCGGTGAGATTTTTCATCTGCGCCACCAGCATCTGATGCTGAAGCACGGCTATGTCCATAAGTTCAAAGGTTTAATTTTCACGTTCATCACGGATATCAGGTGCAGTCAGGGAGGCGGCACCTTTTTTTTTCTCCAGGTCCTGGTACAGGGTAATGGTAAAACAGGTGCCCTTTCCCGGTTCCGA
>JAKSAX010000255.1 GCA_022361395.1 Desulfobacterales bacterium
AAACTTTGATGCGGGAATTACCCACCTGGGTATTGACATTCCCGGTGTCAGCCGAGAAAAGATCCTCAGGGAACAATTGGTGCCGGTCTGTTCCCCTGCCCTTTTAAAGGAAGGCCGCGCCATCAACACCCCGGAAGATCTCCGCAACCACACCCTGCTTCACAACAGCCCGGATTTAAAGGAGTGGCAGACCTGGGCCGAACAGCAGGGGGTTGAAGGGCTTTCCCTGGAGCGGGGCCAGGTGTTTGAAGTGGATGATGCTGCCCTCCAGGCAGCCACGGCAGGTCTTGGCGTGGCCCTGGGAGATCTTTTCCTGATAAGGGATGAGCTGGATTCAGGCCGCCTGGTCGCTCCCCTTGGGCACAGGCCCATCCGGACCGGGAACTATTATTTTTCCTGGCCCGGAGTTAACGGTGAAGCCAAAGGGGTGAAACTGTTCAGGGAGTGGCTTCGGAAGACCCTGGGTCTTCAGGGGACTCAGGCACCGCCTCCATAATATCCTCAATCTTCCGCCCCGCAAGCCTGCAGGCCAGGAGGGTGCAGTCCTCATCAGCCAGGCAGTCGGTAATTTTCTGGCTCAGGGTCTCCCCCACAGTGGTCTCCTCATCCACCACAACGGTTGCACCGGCCTCTGCCAGATCCACCATGTGCCGGTTGTACCGGCTGCGGACCACCAGCGATATACCAGGGTCCATCTGGCGGATGGTATGAATCGCCTGGATGGCGACCTTGGGATCCGGCACGGTAATCACCACCATACAGGCGCGGTGGAGCCCGGCGTGGTGGAGGATCTCCTCCCTGGTGGCATCCCCCAGATGAATCTCAACCCCTTCCTGGGAGGCAAACTGCCGGCTCAGGGGATTTACATCAATGATCACCGGCAAAAACTCCCTGGCCTTCAGGGTCTGGACCACCAGGCGGCCTGCAGGCCCCAGCCCCACCACGATCACCCGGCGGGGCTCTTCTTCAGCCGGGGATTCATCCTGTGATACATCATCCGGGCCTGACCGCGAAAGCCTTGCCAGGATCCGGTCACTCAGCGGAAGGGCCCAGACCACCATATAAGGGGTGGCCAGCATGAGCACAATGGTCACGGAAACAATGAGATCCATGGCCGTAAACCCGATGAGGTTCCCATCCCTTGCCGCCTGGGTCAGTACAAAGGAAAACTCCCCCACCTGGCCCAGGGTAATGCCCGTGGCCAGGGCATGGCGGCGATCCAGGCCGAACAAGCGGGTGACCCCGTAAATCACGAAGGCCTTGAGAACAAAGATCACCAGGGCCATCGGGAGAATATAGTGCAGGTGGCTAAAAAACCAGATTGGTTTGATAAACATGCCCACGGATGCAAAAAACAGGGTCACCATAACCGTGCGCAAAGACCCGATATCCGACCTCACCTGGGTGGCAAAGGGGGATTCCCCCAGCAGCATCCCGGCCACAAACGCCCCCAGCGCAGGAGAGATTCCCACCCAGTGTGCGGCCCAGGTGGCGCCCAGGCCCGTGGAAACCGCAAACAGCACCGTCAGTTCCCTGTTGGCAAAGAGCTGGGCAGAGGAGAGCAGCCTGGGAATAAGATGGTATAACAGCAGGTAAAGCACCAGAACCAGCCCGGCCACGGCAGCCAGAAGCTTAGCCAGGTGCAGCCCGATACCTGCTTCGCTGCCGGACGGCGACAACAGGCTGATCATAAGCACCAGCGGCACAATGGCCATATCCTGGAACAGGAGTATGCCCAGGCTGGTCCGCCCGTGAACAGACTCCATTTCAGCCTTGTCTATCAATACCCTGAGCACAATGGTTGTCGAGCTGAGCGCCACAAGCGCCCCTATGGCAAGGGCCTTTGAAAAGCTGAAAAAGATAGCCATGGCCATGGCCACGATTCCCAGGGTGCCCAGCACCTGGAGGCTTCCCCCGCCGAACGCCAGCTTTCCCATCCGCCTGAGCTGCCGGAACGAGAACTCAAGGCCGATGGAGAACAGGAGCAGCGACACTCCGAGTTCCGCCATCTGGTTAACCATGACCGCATTGTCCATCACCGGCCCCACAACCACCCCGGCCAGAATATATCCCAGTATCGGGCTCTGTTTAAATTTCTGGGCCAGGCTGCCGAATAAAAATGCGCAGCCGAAGAGTATGACCAGTTCCATTAATATGTGCCAGAGATCCATTTGTATTCCTTGGTGTAATTAAGACTCTGCATCCTTATAACTTGTTTTTACCTGAAAAGACAGATTCTTCCTTACATTAACAAAGGCGGCAGAATTGAAATGGGGTGAATTCCATGCTATCACCTCAGCATGATCCGACCTTCCGAAAATATGGAAGCAGGGGATAAACTCTCCCCCCGCTCCGTTGATGCCTATTTAAAAGATACATTAATTATTGACTTCGAATCCGTGCCTGGCGGTGATATCTTCCACATAGGCGCCCTTTTAAACGGCAATGTATTTGATGAAGACAGGATTAAATCACCCGGGACAGCCTTGAGGAAACTCGCGGATTTCTCCAGGGATGCCAGGTATATCCTGGGCCATAACATCATCAACCACGACCTGTCCCTGGCAAGGACAATCCTTCCGGACGCCTCTTTTTTAACGCTTCCGGTCATTGACACCCTTTTTCTCTCTCCCCTGGCCTTTCCGGAAAACCCCTATCACAGGCTGGTAAAGGACTATAAACTGGTCACCACAGGCAAGAACAATCCCCTGGCCGATGCCCGGATCGCCGGAACCGTTTTTGAAGACCAGGCCGCAGCCTTTATCCGGCTGAACCGGAAAGATCCGGCACTCATCCCCTTTTTCGCATTCTGCTTTGATATGCAGGGAACGGATAAGGATCAGTTCAAGGGGATTCATGAATTTTTCCACCGGATTTGCGGAACACCACCTGATGCGGCCCGGGCCAGGGAATTTTTCATGGAAGCCTGCAGGGACAAGGCCTGCGCAACAGCGGCTGACGAAATATGGGACGATATCGGCAACTGCCCTGAAAAGAAACCGGTACTGGCCTATGTCCTCTCCTGGCTCCAGGTATCCGGGGGCAATTCCGTTATCCCGCCCTGGGTAAAGCATGAATTCCCGGAAACAGCGGAAATTATCCGCAGGCTGCGCTATGCCTGCGGCAGTCGGGAGTGTACCTGGTGCAGGCAAAACAACGATTCTGAAAAACTCTTAAAAAAGTACTTCGGTTTTGACCGGTACAGGGCCCTGCCCGACGGCCGGGTCCTCCAAAAGGAAATCATCGAGGCCGGCCTTTCAGGCGACTCCCTCCTGGGCATCCTGCCCACGGGGGGCGGCAAATCCATATGCTACCAGATCCCTGCCCTGCACCTGTTTGAACGCACAGGAGCCCTTACCGTCATCATCTCCCCGCTCAAGGCCCTGATGAAAGACCAGGTGGACAACCTGAACAGGGCAACAGGCACGGAAACCGCTGCAGCAGTCAACGGCAGCCTCACGCTTCCTGAACGCGGGGCCGTCATGGAAAAGGTCAGGCTCGGGGATATCGGCCTGCTCTATATCTCTCCCGAGCAACTCAGGAACTTCAGCATCAACCGGCTGCTCAGCTCCAGGGAAATCAGCTGCTGGGTATTTGACGAGGCCCATTGCCTCTCCAAATGGGGCCACGATTTCAGGCCGGATTACCTGAATGTTTCCCGGGTAATCGCCCGGCAGGCAAAAGGCAGCACACCGCAGGTGGCTGCCTTTACCGCCACCGCCAAAAAGGACGTCATAGAAGAGATCCGCACCCATTTCAACGAAGAATTAGACCTTGAACTCAACGGGTTTGAGGGGGGTGTGGACCGGACCAACCTGAGCTTCCAGGTCCTGCCCGTGACGGCAAACGAAAAATTCGACGTGGTGGCCGCCACCCTGAAAGAGGGGCTTTCTGAGGGAGGCGCCATTGTCTACTGCAGTTCAAGAAAAACAACAGAGGAACTCAGCACCTTCCTCAACGACAAGGATATTCCCTCCCAACCCTTCCACGCCGGCCGCAGCGAACCGGACAAGCGGAATATCCAGGATGATTTCACCGCCGGCAGGATACCGGTAATCTGCGCCACCAACGCATTCGGCATGGGCATTGACAAGAAGGACATCCGCCTTGTTATCCATGCTGACATCCCGGGATCCCTGGAAAACTACCTCCAGGAGGCAGGCAGGGCCGGCAGGGACCAGAACCCCTCGGACTGCATCCTCCTCTACGAACAGGAGGACATAGAGAGCCAGTTCTCCCTCAACGCCTATTCAAAACTCTCCCTGAAAGATATCAAGAAGATTCTGACGGTCCTTAAAAAAAGAGGGGCAAAAACACCGGAGATCGTTATCACGCCGGGAGAGATCATGCGCCTGATCGGGTATACCGATTTTGCGGAAAACGATGCCAGGGCCAGGATCGGGGTGGCCTGGCTGGAACGGAAAGGGTTTCTAAAACGCTCCTTTAACCAGACCCTGTTTTTCAAGGGCGCCCCCATGGTCAGGGATATGGCGGAGGCGGAAAAAAAGATCGACGCCCTCAACCTCTCCCGGGTCATGAAGGCCGTGTATCTTTCCCTGCTCACCACCCTGTTTAATGCAGACCGCGACACCCTGCTCTCCGCAGACACCCTCTGCGCAGGCCTGGGACAGATTGAGGGCCTGCCAGATGCCTTTCTCGACACCCGGGCCGTCATGGCCGTGCTCTCGGACATGGCCGCAGCAGGACTGATCCGGGAAGGGATGATCATGACCGCCTTTGTCCGCCCCAAGGGCAGGGACAGCTCACAGAAACTTCTCGCCCTGTTCTCAGAAATGGAATCAGCCATGGTGGGCCTCATGGAAGAACTCTCACCAGAGGCCTCGCCGGACACCGCAGACATCATCAACCTGAGGCTTGTCTCCCAGCAGCTTAAGGACAGGGGATTTGAATCCGCAAACACGGATACTGCAGGCAGGCTTCTCCGGGCCCTGGCCAATGACAAGGGAGACGCCAGGGGAAAGAGCCTTAAGATTTCAGGGAAAAGGGGAGGCGACCAGCAGCGGGTTTACCTTAAGTTTTCATGGCAGACCATCCGCAAAAGAATGGACCTGCGCCATCATTGTGCAAGGGTCTGCCTTGCCACCATCATCTCCCGCCTGCCCGAACAGCTCAGGACAGGCCGGGCACAGGTACTGTCGGAATTTTTTATCACCGACATCATCCAGGCCATGGCATCGGATCTCTTCCTTTCCGGATACAGGGGGGATCCTGCAAAACTCATCGAGGCCAGCCTGCTCTACCTCCACGACACCAAGGTCATCACACTCCAGAACGGGTTAGGGGTGTTCCGCCAGGCCCTGACCCTCACCCTGGACCCGGAAAGCCGGGCCCGCCGGTATACAAAGGGGGATTACGAGCCCCTGGACCACCACTATGCCCAGAAAAACGTCCAGGTCCACGTCATGGAAAAATATGCCGGCCTGGGCATTGAAAAGATTAAAAACGCCCTGGCATTTGTCCGGGAGTACTTTTCCGGCTCCCACGAAGGCTTTATCAGGAAGTACTTTGCCGGGCAGGAGAAGATCATCCACACCGCCATGACCGCCCAGGCATACAAGGATATCATCCAATGCCTTGAAAACCATACCCAGGAGGCTGTTGTGGCTGCCCCGCCGGAAAAGAACCTCCTGGTCCTGGCCGGCCCCGGCTCAGGTAAAACCCGCACCATTGTCCACCGCTGCGCCTGGCTCATAAAGGCCAGGTCTGCAGACCCGGCCTCCATCCTGGTGCTCTGCTTCAACCACCGGACCATGGTTGAACTGCGCAAACGGATAAAGGCCCTGGCAGGGAAAAGCGCCGCCCATGTAACGGCCATGACCTTCCACGGCCTGGCCATGAGATTCACGGGCCGGTCCCTGCTGGAAAATGCAGCCCCCCGCAATCCGGTTGAAAACGGCTTTGACGGTTTCCTTGACGAAGCCATTGACATCCTGGAGGGCCGCCTGAAAATCCCGGGGGTGGACCAGGCAAGGGAGTATCTCACCGCCCGGTACCGGTATATCCTTGTGGATGAATACCAGGATATTGACGAACGGCAATACCGGTTCATCTCCGCCCTGACCGGGCGGCTGGAGCAGGACAGGGATGCCAGGATCTCCATTATGGCAGTGGGAGACGACGACCAGAGCATTTACGGGTTCCGCAAGGCCAATGTCCGGTTTATCCGGCAGTTCAAGGAAGACTATAATGCAACACCCTATTTTCTTGTGGAAAACTACCGGTCCACCAACCCCGTCATCCAGGTATCCAACAGCCTGATCGCCCTGAACCGGGACCGGATGAAAACCGGACAGCCCATCCGGATAAACAATAAAAGGAAATCCCGGATCAAAACACCGGACAAGACCCCGCAGGACACCCTGGTCCGGATCGTCAAGGTAAAAGACCTGCCCTCCCAGGCCCTGTTTGTCGCAGATGCAATTGCCGGTATCCTCAAAGACCGGCCCGGCATATCCCCTGAAGATATCGCAGTGGTCTCCCGCCGGGGTGTCTCTTTCCCCGGCCTGGTGGCCCTCCGCATGGCCCTGAAAAAAAGGGGCATCCCCTTCTGTTATTCCCTGCAAAGCAGTGCAGGCTTTCCCATGTTGAGAATCAGGGAAATCCAGACCTTTCTTTCCTTTCTTGACATCCGCGCCAAAGAGAGCCTGACCCCGCAGGATCTCAAAAAAGAGGTACTGGCCCTGTTTGATACCCAAAACCCGTGGACAGAGCAGATCAGCCTTATCCTGGATGCCTGGTGCAGCATCACCCAGGATATGAAAATCTCGGTATCCCGGGCCAGGACCTTTGCCCTGGAGTATCTCCTGGAGGAAAGACAGGCCCACAAAACCGGCACCGGCATTTTCATGGGAACCGTCCACAGCGTCAAAGGCATGGAGTTCCCCTATGTTTTCATCCTTGACCACGGCTGGACCAGCCGCGATATTGAAGAGGAGCGCCGCCTCTTTTACGTGGGCATGACCCGGGCCATGCAGCACCTCACCCTCTGCCGGATCCCCGCCCTTTCAAATCCCCATATCCCGGCCCTGGAGAATCACCCCTTTATAAAACATGAAACCGCCCCGGAAGCTAAACTCAAAGGATTCAATGAAAATATCACCATCTCAACCCTGGGTATGGAAGACCTGTACCTGTCCTACCCGGGCCGGTTTCCGGAACACCACCGCATCCACGCTCACCTGGCAGAACTTAAGACCGGGGATAAGGTCTTCCTGATTTCCCGGAACAACAGGGTTTTCATTAAAGATCGCCAGGGCAACACCCTGGGATCATTATCCCGAAAAGGAATCGCCAAATGGCAGGACAAAATTTCTTCTATCCTCAGTGCCAGGGTTCTGGGAATTGTAAAACGAAAACAGGATGACGGGGACCAAAAAACAAATCAGGGTATAAAATGTGAGGCATGGGAGCTTCCCATTCTTGAGATCCTTCATATAAAATAAATTCGCCACGCGAATTAAAAGAGTACAGTAAATTTAGTTGTAAATTAGGGATTTTCCTGATTGCTTTTTAAAGGGATATTTACTATGGCATTATTATCTTTTATCCATCATCGCGCCCAAGTAATGGACAGGGCGGAGCTATGCCTACAGATCAAGAGGGCTTTTCGTCTCCTTAGCACACCGGCAACACGCCCTTCAAGATCCTGCCGGTGTATTTTCCTTACAATCTCAAACTGCCGGTTAATCTCCGGCATGATCGTTACAGGCAAAGACACGATCCGGTCTTTTTTACCTTTGCCGTCATGAATAGTTAACACTCCCATATCCAGATTAAAATTGTTGATCCTTATGTTCATACATTCGGCGAGTCTCAGTCCGCACCCGTATAATAGTTTTACAGCCAGGCTGTACGGATACCTCAATTTCCCAATGACCCTGTCAATCTCTGGACGGGATAATACCACAGGGATATACGGCTTTCTTTTCGCTCAGACCACGCCCTCGACTTTGCCGAACTCTTTTCCAAGAACATGCCTGAAAAAAAACAACAAGGCATTAAATGCCTGGTTCTGTGAAGAGGCAGAGACCTTTTGTTCCACTGCAAGAAAGGTTAAAAAT
>JAKSAX010000180.1 GCA_022361395.1 Desulfobacterales bacterium
AATTCAAACTCTTCTTGCCCATCACCGGTTAAAATGGTAGATTGTCTCATTCATTTCGTACTTTACCGGATTTCAAATTGTTCTCCCGCTCCGTGCTGAGCTATTCTTAACCTGCAGTTCTGCGGTTTTCAATTCCGCAGGCCATTCTGTTTCGGTGACGAGAGTTGTTCGGTGACACCTTTCCCTATTGATAGATTTTTTTCTAAAGGATCGCGTAAGACTTAGTTCACATTTTGTTTGCAAAATACCCAATGTTTTAAGGGTTTTTATAAACAGACCAGGTGAAGTTATTTTTGCGCGCCCCATAACACAAGACAAATATGTATCGTATAGAGGAAAAACATGACATCTGAAGACAAGAGAAAAATACCCCCGGGCGCGATGCTGGTTCTTTTTCTTTTATTGATTGTTCTGTTTCTTTTTACGGGATTTACCGGCCCGCCTGATCCGGGACGGATTGAGCCCCTTGATGCGGCCTGGTATACCCCGGAGACGGCCAGGGCCGAGGTATTAAAAGCAAAGACCCTGGTGGGAAATTGCTTTATCTGCCATATGGGCATGGTACCTGATCCGGCGGTCCGGCAACCCCGTTTCAACCACAAGTCCATCTCCCTGAACCACGGAAGAAACGACAGGTGCTATAACTGCCATCTGATCTATGACCGCAACCTGTTTACCCCGGATTACGGCCCGGGTATCACGGACAGGCAGGTTCAGGAACTCTGCGCCAGGTGCCACGGGGTTATCTATAATGACTGGCTGAACGGGATCCATGGGGCTGCTATGGGATTATGGCAGGATCCCACCCCGTTCAACACCACGGCCTTTGTCTGCACCCAGTGCCACGATCCCCATTCCCCCCGGTTTGAATTCAAAACCTACGCACCCGCCCCTGTCTGGCCTGAAAAGTTTATTCGCTACTCTGCCGGTGATGATAAACCGGAATCGCAACCTGCGGCTAAGGAGTGAATGCTATGGCAACAAATGAAAAGGAGACCCCGCTGATGGACAGGAGGAAATTTTTGACCGGACTTTCCGTTGCCGCGGCAGGGACGGCAGCCTCCCTGGCAGCCCTGAGCCCCTTGATCCATGCAAAGGAAGTTCCGGACCTGGAAGAGATTCTCCAGAAACATTACCTGCGGATGACCCCAGAGGATAAGCTAAGAATATTCAACAGGCTTGAGCAGCAGATCAAATCCGAATACGGGATAGATGCCGCTGTTAAGGATCCCCTCCCCATTGAAAATACGGCATTTGGTTACGCCCTTAACATCGGGCGGTGTATCGGGTGCCGTAAATGTGTCTACGCCTGTATGAAGGAGAACAACCTCTCCAGGAATCCCCAGATCCAGTACATCCGGGTGTTAAAGATGCCCAAGGGAACCATTGACCTTGAAAAGGCCGTTCATGATTATCCGGATGAAGATGCAGGCCGCAAAGACGCCTATTACATGCCGGTCCAGTGCCAGCAATGCGATACCCCGCCCTGTGTCAGGGTCTGCCCGGTAAAAGCCACGTGGAAAGAGGCGGACGGCCCGGTGGTCATTGATTATAACTGGTGCATCGGCTGCCGGTACTGTGCCGCGGCCTGCCCTTATCATGCCAGGCGGTTTAACTGGACAAGACCCCGGGTGCCTGCGGACCGGATCAATCCGGATATGGGGTATCTCTCCAACCGTCCCAGGTACATGGGGGTGATGGAAAAATGCACCTTCTGTCTCCACAGGATCAGGAAAGGACGGTATCCGGCCTGTGTGGAAGTATGCCCCACCGGTGCCAGAAAATTCGGGAACCTGAATGATCCGGACAGCGAAATCCGGAAAATCATCGAAAAGGAACGGGTGTTTATCCTGAAACAGGAACTTCAGACCATACCGAAATTTTACTATGTATTTGCCAAATAAAAACAGGTGACAATATGGTTAAATTCATATCCAAAACGGCTAATGAGATCCTTGACGGAAGCCTGGCCTACCAGGTCTGGATGGGGGTGCTTATCCTCCTGGCCCTTTTGGGGCTCAATGCCTATGCCAGGCAACTGGCCTCCGGTCTTTCCACTTCAGGGATGGGGGACGAGGTCTCCTGGGGGCTTTATATCGCCAATTTTGCCTTCCTTGTGGGGATGGCGGCAGCCGCAGTGATGATGGTGATCCCGGCCTATATTTTCAAGGACAGGGAAATGCACAAAGTGGTTATTTTCAGTGAACTGTTTGCCGTGGCAGCCATGATCATGTGCATTCTTTTTATCATGGTTGACCTGGGCCGTCCGGACCGGCTGTGGCATATGATCCCCTTTATCGGCTACTTTAACTGGCCGGGATCATTGCTGACCTGGGACGTTATCGTACTCAACATCTACCTGCTGCTGAACGTATATGTCTGCGTCTATTTATTGTACGCCACCTACCACCGGAGAAAACCGGTGCCCGGATATTATATCCCCGTTGTTTTCCTTGCCATTGCCTGGGCCCCCAGTATTCACACGGTCACGGCATTTTTATTCCAGGGCCTGGGCGGACGTGCATTCTGGAATACCGGGCTGATCGCTCCCAGGTTCCTGGCTTCAGCCTTTGCCGCCGGACCTGCATTCATGATCATCGTGATCACCCTTTTAAAGCAGATGGGAAAAATCGAATTCGACCATAAGGTCATTGACCGGATCCGGGTGATCGTTACCGTGAGCCTGCTGGTGAATATCTTTTTTGCCGGATCCGAACTCTTTGCGGAATTCTACTCCGATTCCGCTCACACCGTTCATATCAGCCACCTGTTCGGACTCCATGGAAAAAGCGTACTGGCCCCGTGGATATGGGCATCCATGGCCTTCAACATAACAGCGGCCGTGATACTTCTCTCACAACTGCGCAGGCGCCAGGGGCCGGTTCTCTTTTCCTGCATCCTGATCATAACGGGAATATGGATCGAAAAGGGGATCGGGTTTGTGATCCCGGGGTTTATTCCCTCTCCCCTGGGGGATTTTGTCCAGTATGTGCCGACCATGAACGAACTGGTGATCTGCCTGGGCATCTGGGCATTCGGCCTTCTGGTCTACACCCTGTTTTTAAAAACAGCCATTCCCATACTGGAGGGCCGCTGGCAGGCGGAAAATTAATCATTGAGGCAAAGGGGCCGCGTAAGAATCAGTTCACACTATAGGTGAAGTTATTTTTGCGCGATCCCAAAGGGTTTGAATATATAATTTTAAAGGGATCGGGCAGGAATTGATTCACCTTCTGTTTTGCAGAACACCCTGAAATTAATTCTGTGCAATCCTAAAGGAGGGAATAGATGAAAAAACGGGTCAAAGTCTGTTTCATCTTAACGGCTGCGGTGGTCTGGGGGCTTGTCTGGAGCCTCCCGGCATACGCGGCAGGCAGCTGCACCACCAAGGAGTGCCATGCCGGTATCTCCACCATTGTGCCGGATGAACTCCAGATGATGCAGACCATTAAAATGAACGGCCAGATGCACGGGGACCCGGACGGATGCGTGGTCTGCCACGGCGGGAATCCCAAGGCCGTAAAAAAGGAAGAGGCACACAAGGGCATCCCGCCGACCCTGGCCCAGGCACCGGGGCCCAAGGATTACTATCCGGACCCGGGATCGATCTGGGTTGCCGATTATACCTGCGGCCCCTGCCACCCGGGCTATGTCCACAGGACCACCCTGTCCCTGATGAACACCGAAGCCGGTAAAATCCAGGGCAACCTCCACACCTGGGGGCTGGATGAGGTCAAGGATTACAAGGTGCCCTGGGGCAACTACGATATCGAGGACAAGGACGGTTCGGTGCCGTACGGGACCACGCCTGAATATGCCCGGTACATGACCAATATGGTGCAGATGTTTCCCAAACAATTTCCCGCCTCCCTGAAAAAGCTGCCGTCTCCGACCGTTGAAGAGATTGAAAAAGATCCCAGGCTTGCCGGAATTACCTATCAGCGCCACGAGTGCCAGCGGTGCCACATCGGGGTCAGGGGCCGGGAAAAACGGGGGGACTACAGGGGTATGGGCTGTTCTGCCTGCCACATCCTCTACAGCAATGACGGGTATTATGAGGGAAATGATAAATCTATAAACAAGGATGAACCCGGACATATCCTGAGGCACAGGATTGCGGGAAACAGGAAAACAGGGGGGATTCCCGTGGAAAGCTGCAACTCCTGCCATAACCGGGGCAAGAGAATCGGGGTATCCTACCAGGGCCTGATGGAGTTTCCCTACGGCTCCCCCTTTGATGCGGAAGGAGATATCCAGCCCAAACTCCATACAAAGCGATACCTCTTTATCTCAGATGATCTCCACCACCAGATGGATAAGAGCCGGGAAGGCAACCCCACCGGAGGGCTTCTCTGCCAGGATTGCCACACCAGTGTGGATATCCACGGGGACGGGAATATCCACGGCACCACTATGGGACAGGTTGAGATCGAATGCTCGGACTGCCACGGCACCCCCGAAAAGTATGCCTGGGAACTGCCCCTGGGATACGGGGACGATTTCGGCAGGGATTTTTCCAAAGGAAAACCAAGGGGGCTTGCCGACAAGGTGCTGCTGACTGACCAGCAGTTTGGTTATCCCTATAAAAAACAGGACGGGTTCCTGATCTCCGCCAGGGGAAATCCTCTGGGCAATGTGGTTAAAAGCGGGGAGGATGTCATCGTGCATTCCGCCACCGGCAATGACTTTAAGGTGCCTGTATTAAAAAACCTGGCCCTGAAGCAGGCCTTTAAAGATGTGTCTGCACAGATTGCCATGGCCTCGGTGAAAACCCATGTGGATAAGATGGAGTGCTACGGATGCCACGCCTCATGGGTGCCCCAGTGCTATGGGTGCCATGTCAAGGTGGACTACAGCCTGAACAAGGACGGCAGTAAAAAATCAGCCACGGACTGGGTGGCCTCCGGCAACGCCAGGATGAAAAACGGACAGACCGCTGAGTCAAAACTTGGGTCAGGAGGGATTAAATCACCGGGGAAAATTTCCGAAAAACGCTCATATTTAAGATGGGAAGACCCGGTACTGGGAATTAACGGCGAAGGCAGGGTATCGCCGCTGATGCCGGGATGCCAGATCTCGTATACGGTGATCGGAAGCGACGGGAAAATGCTGGTTCAAAATCACATTGCCGACAACCCGGGAGAGGCCAAGGCTGTGGGCCAGGACCATATCCCCCTTGCCATCGACATGGCCCCTGTCCAGCCCCATACTGCCCAAAGAGAGGCAAGAACCTGTGAAAACTGCCATGTAAGCCATAAAACAGCCGGTTTGGGTCTTGGCAACGGTACATTCGGCAGAAAACAGAATGTGGATATCGTCGAAGATCTCATTGATGCGAAAACGGGAAAAGTGATACCCAAACGGTACAGCATCCAGATTCCGGCCATACCCAAGCTGGATTTTGACTGGTCCCAGATCGTCACCCGTGAGGGCAAGCAGCTTGCCACGGTCGGTACCCACTGGCCAATGAGCCGCGCCTTTAACAAGAAAGAGCTGGACGGATTTTTAAGGGCCGGCACCTGTATGGGATGCCACGGTTCCATGGGTAAGAAGGACATGTGGAAAAAGGTTTCCACAGAGGGCAGGCTGGATGAGAAAAAGCATATGGAAATGATGATGAAGATGCTGGAGTACATGGCCGCAAAGGCCAAAAAAGGTCAGGACTGGTAGGTTTACGCCTGATTTAAACGGATAAGGATAAAGCCCTGGTGTCTACCGGGGCTTTTTCCGTTTCAGAACATATTTCTGTCCAGCCTTATCAAACAAGCCCGGGAAAGTTCAACCTACAAACCAGCTGCCTAACCGTCATGGAATCCGGAGGGATTACCCCGGATCATTCTCCAGAAGTTCCAGAACCCTCGCGACCCCGGTTCTCTCAAGTGCAGAGGTCTCCAGAATGGTGCCGGCACCGGCAAGTTTCAAAAACCGCTCGGATCTCGGGATATCACTCCCGTCCAGGTCTGTTTTGGAGATGATGCCGATCACCTCTTTTTTAAACATGGAGGCGAATTTAGGGGGAAAGATGCTTACCCTGGCAGTGGCATCCTGGACAAAGCCGATGATATCGGCCTTGGCCGCGGAGACCATGAGTGCGGAGTAAAACCTGCGGTTTTCAGCAAATTCCCCCGGGGTATCCACCACCATGCCGGCATACTTCACGGCCTGGGTCTTAAGATAGGTGATATCCTGGCCGTGGAGGGCCTGGGAGAGAGAGGTCTTGCCGCAGCCGGATTTGCCGATGAACATGATTTTCTTCATTTTTCCTGACCCTTATTCTGGAAGAAAAACCGGCCCCCGGACAGGGGAGAGAGAGAAAATGCCGGGGAACCGGTTGGCGCACAACCTGAACATGAAGTTATTATTGCGCATCTTTAAATATACTCTTTTAACAATTCCGGAGAGGCAGATGGTATCACAACCCGGTTCACCAGCATGCCGGATTCCTTGACTGCCGTGCAGGCAGCATCAACGGCCGCATTCACCGCTGAAGTATCCCCGTTTACCAGCATGAAGCCCTTGCCGCCCACCGCCATGGATACGTGGACCCGCAACAGGACCACATCGGCGGATTTAACCGCGGCATCCGCCGCTTCAATAATGGGGGTGGCGGAAAAGGTTTCCACTATCCCCAGGGATCTGTGGTCACGGCCGGAAAGATCCGCATTCCCGGAAATGGCGGTGAACACCTGGGGATCCACATTGGGGATATTCAGGGCTTCGATGAGAAACCCTGCCGCTTCAATCTTCCCTGCATCAAGGGCGGCACTGACCGAAGAGACCGAGCCGCCGACAATGATGAGAAATTTGCCGGAACAGATGGTTCTGGCCACCAGTGCGGTGACGTCTGCGGCCTTGAGCATGGCATCCTGGGCCTGGTATCCTGCTGCAATGCTGGACAACTCTATGATTCCAATGGCATTGGACATGTTTTTCCTCTTTACTAATTGGTCTGTTCTGATGGGGTGATGACAATGCATGTATCGTCCACCCGGGTCACCGTGCCGTTTGCAGATGAGTGGATCTCACTGCCCAGGGCGTCTCCCATGGTGGCAATCTTCTGCCCTTTTTCCACGCTCTCTCCCACGGAGACAACCGGGCCGGCCGGCCCCCCGATATGCTGCTGAAGTTTCAGTGTCAGGGATTCCGGGGAGATGCTGTGATCCGTCAACTCCCCTGTATCAGGAAAACGGTTCAGGTCCAGCATGGTTTTCAGGCGGCGGGACGGGGTCTTCCTGAACTGCGCCAGGGGATGGCCCTGGTTTGACAGGGGGCCTTCATATTCAGCCTTCTGCGCCAATGCCTGCTTTCTGTTGTTGATACAGACCTGGGAGGGATAAAGCCCTTCCGGACAGGAGACAAATGAGCAGAGATTGCACTGGCAGCAGTAGAGGGCGTGGGTTTCCGGCCTGGCCGGCTGATCCCCCGAATGGTGGAAAACCAGGGAACGCATGGCCCTGTGGGGCTGGATAGGATGACCCAGCAGGTATCTCGGGCACAGTTCCGTGCAGAAGGTGCACTGGTCGCAGGCTGCCTTTCCGATGCGGTTTACCCGTTCCTCAGATGCCATGTCCGTATACTTTCTGATCAGGACATGATCTTTGGGCAGAACGATAAGGGCGGCTGTGGTCTTGGTCACCACGCTTTCCATATCCGTTACAATGCTTCCCATCATGGGACCGCCTTCAATGACCGCATAATCGGACAGGGTGGGCTTCGCATAGGCCAGTAGATCGGCAAAGCTGACGCCGAGGGGTACCTCAAGGGTGTGCCGGTTTTCCACATCCCCCGCCAGGTTGATGAACTTTGTGGTTACCGGACCATCCGTGCCGATGTTCACCAGGGACTCCACGTTGTTCACCACTATTCCCCGGGAGATGGGAAGCTCACCCGGCGGAACAATGGTGCCGGTGGTCTCCCGGATCAGGGTGATCTCATCCCCTGCAGGATAAAAATCATCTACCCGGCAGATATCCACATTGGCGGGCAGGCTGCTTTCAAGCATGTCAATCAGGGCCGTATGCTTCTTCTTGATGCCAATGATCCCCTTTTGCGCCTGAACCCCTGCCATCACCATTTCAAGCCCCTTAAAAAAAGCCCCGGTCCGGTGAAAGAGAAGCTGCTTGTCCTTGTGCAGCAGGGGTTCGCATTCCGCGGCATTCACCAGTACGGTATGGGCGGAAGACCCCACTTTCACATGGGTGGGAAACCCGGCGCCGCCGGCCCCCACAACCCCTTTTTCCTTGATCAGATTCTGTAAATCCATAATCCCTTCTTCTATTGTTCTTCCCAGTTTGCCGGGTAGGTCACAAAGATGAACTTTGCGTAATCAGGCACTGAGAACTGGATCCTGGTATTTTTGGGAATAAATATGATCTCCCCCTGGTTTGCCGTTACCGTGCGGCCGTCGATGACAATACTCAGGCTGCCCTCCAGGACCACATCCACCTCATCGTAGTTCAGGGTCCAGTCAAAGGTGGTCTCCTTCATCTCCATGACCCCGCAGCCCAGCCTCGGACTTTCCTCCAGGGTCAGGACATCGGTGAGGCCCACCCGGTCCCCGGGTTTGCCCGTGTCAAAGGGGGCGGGTTTTACCGTGGCGGTTTTAATGGCCATGACACCGCTTTGGGCATCCACCTGTTTTTCAAAGCCCTGTTCCCTTGCATTTTCCGCCATATACCGGCCCAGGACCTCCCTGACAATACCTTCCAGTTTTACCTTGTCAACATCCATTGAACTCTCCTTTTCGACGGTCAGGCCTATTCCTTTCCTTCACGTTGGGGCAGAATCCCTTCGACATCGGAATGGGGCCGGGGGATCACATGGATACTGACCAGTTCCCCTACCCTTTCAGCTGCGGCCGCACCGGCATCCGTGGCAGCCTTGACAGCTCCCACATCCCCGCGGACCACAACAGTGACAAGGCCGGAGCCCACCTGCTGCTTACCGACCAGTTCCACGTTGGCCGCCTTTACCATGGCGTCTGCCGCTTCAATGGCTCCGATAAATCCCCTTGTTTCAATCATTCCCAATGCATTCATATCTCTTTTCTCCTTTGGATGGGCTCAAAAATCACCTATCCTTTGTTTTCAAAATACCCTGTCTTTTTAAGGGTTTTCGATAATAAAGCAAATCAGGCTGATTCAGCCTCACGTTTATTGTTTTTCTATCCGTTTCAGTACTTCCAGGGTAATATCCCTGATGGCGGCAGGATCACTGAGGTTGAACCGGGTTTTCAGCAGCATGACGATCCGTCTGCCAAGTTCCTCCCGGCTTTCCTCTTTTTCTCCGGCAGAAGCCTTAATTGTCTGATCCCCGGCCTGATCCGCTTTGACGGAATTTCCGTAAACAATGGAAATCCCGCGGTTCCGTGCCGCATCCCTGGCACCCGGTGACAGGATATGTTCCGGCCCCAGGCAGAGTTTGTCCCCCCGGATAAAGTCTTCCAGGTTGTGGGTGCCGATTAATAGTTTTTTCATTTATATCTCCTTGCTTGGGGCAGCAGGATCCAGCGGACACAGTGCCCGGACCGTGTCAGGGTCCGGACTGGGCAGGACAAGCCGGTCTATCAGATCGTCCCCCAGGGTGGCAGAGGCGGCTTCCACAGCCTCTTCCACCGATGCCACATTCCCCCCTGCCACCAGGTAAGATTTTCCGTTAATACCGTTGGCCACGGCCAGCCTTGCCAGGATCACCCCGGCCTGCTTTACGGCAGCGTCCGCCGCTGCAATACCGGAGATTGCCCGCCGGCTTTCCACAAGCCCCAGGGCCATGCCAGCCGCCAGAGGCCGTCTTTTGCCCAGTGCCGTAATCACTTCGGGACTGACCCGCGGAAGTATCCGGATATCCATGGGGTCAAATTCGCCTGCGGTTGACAGGGCCTCTTCAACATCGGCCTGAAGACCGGCCACCTGGATCATATACCGGCCTGAACAGATGCTGGTTCCCCGGATCAGGGAGACATCCGCAGCCTTGAGCATCCTGTCCATGATGCCCACTCCCCGGACAATGGTCCGGGTTTCGACAAGTCCGAGGGTCTCCATCTAATCTTTCCGGACTTCCATTTCATCAATGATACCCACGATGGCTGCATCCACAGGGGCATCGGCATGCTGAACCGTTTTCCGGGCGGAACTGCCCTGGGCAACCAGAACGGATTCCCCGATGCCGGCCCCCACCTGGTCCACTGCCACGATGCTCTCCCTGGTTCCGGGATTCACCGGATCATTGGGAACCACAATCATGAACTTCAAACCGTTCAGGCTCTCTTCCTTGCGGGTGGCCCATACATTTCCCACTACTTTTCCAACGATCATTTTTACGCCTTCCTTTTCCCGGCAGCGCTGCCGGAGATAATCCGGATGCCTTTCTCCCTTGCCATATCAGCGGCCAGGGCGGTTACCAGGCATCCGGGCCCGGTAATAATCTCTGTGACGCCGGTGGCTGACAACCGGCTGATATCCGCTTCAGTCACCAGGCCTTCCCGGAGTATTTTTGAACGATTGCGGCCGGACCGGAACCGGCAGAGCCCGAATCCGGATAATGTCTCTTCGTGGCTGCGGTACAATCGGAACAGCGCCGGGGGGGCCGTGTCCTCGAATTTTTCATATTCAAAGGACAGGACTTCAACCTTTGCTCCCAGCATGAGCAGGGACAGGACCAGTCCGGGTATCCTTCCGGATGCCCGTCCGGCGGCAAGATCTGCCATGGCGCTGACGGAGAGACAGGGCAGGATGATCCGTTCATATCCCATTCCCGCAATCTCTTCTGCAGTCCTGCGGTCCTTATCTGCCATGAACACGGGACAGACGCCGTTTGGTAACTGGCTGCCAAGGTCTTTCACCCTGTCCCGGCGTTCTAAAATATAGTATTCGGGCCTGCCGGGTATATCGGTTTCAGCCAGCACCCTGCGCACGATCTCCTCAATTAACTGGGCAGACGGCATGATGCCTCCGTTTCCGGCCCCAGGATTCTGCACCGGGTGCTGCCGTCACAGCCGCAGCCGTTGGCCTCATCCGCATCAATGTGCAGGGCAAGGCGGAAGTCCGGATGAACCCTGACCAGGACATCCCTGAAAACGGCCGGCCGTTTCCCTTCCATGTTTACGCTGACCAGCTGGCGGTCCTCGACATTGAGCCGTTCGGCATCCTCAGGGGACATATGGATATGACGGCCGGCAACGATCACCCCCCTTTCCAGCCCGATGATTTTTGTTGCTGAGGACAGGATAATACCCGGGGTTCCCCCGATATCCCCGGACTGGCGGATGGGCACCTTGATACCAAGGGTTCTGGCATCGGTCAGGGAGATCTCCACCTGGGACTCATCCCGGGATGGGCCGAGAACGGCCACGTTGTCCATTACGCCTTTGGGGCCGATAAGCCTGACCCGTTCACTGCACAGGTACTGGCCGGGCTGGGACAGCTCCCTGACCGGCGTCAGTTCACTGCCGAACAGTTCCAGGGCGTCTTTTTTTGACAGATGGACGTGCCTGGCCGACATCTCCACGGGAATGCCATCGTCCGTGCCGCCTAAAAGCCTTGCCATGACCCGGCTGACCACTTCCTCTAAATTTATCTCTTGCATTGATCTTATCCCTTATTCTGCCGGCCCGTACAAACCGGCCCGCTCTCTGACCATCATGATGTAGAGGGCGGAGCTCATACGGTTTAAAGCGGTGAGGATATCCGGCCGCAGCACCTCAAACTCTCTGTGAAAGGCCTTTACCCCTGCGGTTTCCGCCTCCCTCACCAGGCTCCTTAAAAAATTGAGCCCCAGGAGGCAGGTTCCCATGTCTGCAGACGGGGTAATATGCCCTACCCCGTAAACCTTCTTCGGGTTGTGGGAGTGCTGCCGGAGTTCATCCGGCGTCAGTCCCAGAACCGATTCTTTTTCCAGGGGCGTCTCCAGAACATCGGCTTTCATGATCTCCCTTACCCACTCCAGAATCTCTCCCAGCGCCTTCACCAACCCGTTACACCCTTTTTCCAGGGCGCCTGCCTGGACCATGAGAACGGCGGACTGAAAGCTGTCCAGCCGTCCCCGGAATACAATCCGGTCATGATCCTTTGACACCAGCCGGTTCCCCTTAAGATGGGTCATGAATTCCGGTTTGGTCTCAAACGATCCGCCGTCCAGGGCCGAGACATACTTTCCGGATGCATTTACCCGGATCTTTTCCGTCCCGGAGGCCTCCGGAGGGATTTCAGCAGCCTCCTCAGCCCTCAGGATCTTTATCCGCCGATCCGCCAGGAACCCCCTGGCAGAGGGGGTCAGGATCTGACCCTCTGCCAGGGTAAACCGGTCGGCCGGATTTTTCCTGAAGTGGGATCTCAGGAAGTCTTCGGTGACAGCTTTCATTTATTCCTAGTCCTGGGCCTGGGGAAGAATCAGCTCAACATCACCATGGGGACGGGGAATCACATGGATGCTGACCAGCTCGCCTACCCGCTCGGCAGCGGCGGCCCCTGCATCTGTGGCGGCTTTTACCGCCCCCACATCCCCTCTTACGATCACGGTGACAAGGCCGGCGCCCACCTGGGCTTTTCCGACCAGTTTAACGTTGGCCGCCTTTACCATGGCGTCTGCAGCTTCCACTGCTCCTACAAAACCTCTTGTTTCAATCATTCCTAATGCGCTTAGTGTAGACATAATCTCTCTCCTTAGTTATTAATCACTTAGCTTATCTTTTTTCATTAACTATTTAATTGGTTCACTAACTCACGCTTGGATGAAAACTTGCCCATATGCAAGGCGCAAGAAAATTTAAAACCGGAGTGTACTGCAGTACATGAGGTTTTAAATTTTTGCAGCAACGCAGCAGATGGGTGAGTTTTCGTTCAAGCATTTACATTTTTTCCAGCTGGGCCAGTACCATCCGGGTAATCTCTTCCACTTCGGCCGCCATATCGGACTTTGCACAGGCCCCGGAGGCAGACCCGGCAACTGCACCCGTGTCATAGGCCACATACCTTATGTTGAACAGGTGCCGGGGCCCCACATTATCCGAAGTGGAGCTGCCGCCCACGGTGCCGCACCCCAGGGTGAAGGACGGGGGCAGGGAAGTTGAAAGCCCTACGGCTCCCTGGGTGGAGGGTGTATTGACCAGAAGACGGGATACGGGCTTCTTCAGGGCAAATTCCCGGATAACGGTATCGTTGTTTGAATGGATGGCCAGGGAATGGCCAATGCCGCCATTTTTAAGCAGTTTAAAGCAGAGTTCGCAGGCCTCCTGCCAGTCCTCTGCCGTATAGAACCCGATAAGGGCGGTGAGTTTTTCCTTGGAAAAGGGATACCCGGGCCCCACACCTTTTTCGCGGTAGACCAGAAGACGGGTATTCCCGGGGATACTGATACCTGCGAGGTCGGCGATAAAAGCGGCGCTTTTTCCCACAATGGCCGGATTCATTGAGCCGTCCGGGCGTTCCATCACCGGTTTTACCCTGGCAGCTTCCTCCTCATTCAGGAAGTAGCCGCCCCTGGCTTCCAGTTCCCGGACCACGGTGTCCGCCACGATATTTTCCGTGACAATGGCCTGTTCCGAAGCGCAGACCGTACCGTTGTCAAAGGTTTTGCTCTGGATGATCCGGTCCAGGGCGGCGGGGATATCCGCGGATCTTTCGATGAAAGCCGGTACATTACCGGCACCCACACCAAGGGCGGGGGTGCCTGAACTATAGGCGGCCCTGACCATGGCAGGCCCTCCGGTTGCCAGGATGAGATCGGCTTTTTTCATGAGTTCCGCAGTTCCCTGGATAGTGGGAATACTCATCACGGTGACAAGATCCGAAGGGGCTCCCTGGGATGTCAGGGCATCCTGGATGATCTCCACCGTGCGGCGGATGCAGTTGGCTGCCGACGGATGGGGGCTGAACACGATACCGTTTCCTGCCTTGACAGATATCATGGCCTTGTACAGGGTGGTGGAGGTGGGATTGGTGGAAGGGATCAGGGCTGCCACCACACCG
>JAKSAX010000375.1 GCA_022361395.1 Desulfobacterales bacterium
CGGAGTGCCTGCGGTGGGGATCGGCAAATACCTGGATCCCATCCAGGCGTTTTGCAGGAAGGAGAAACTGCCGCCGCTGACCGTTCTTGCGGTGCGGTCGGATTCCGGGCTTCCGGGCCAGGGATATGACGGGGCAGGGGCGGCCAGGGCGCAGGCAAAGGTGTTTGGCAGGGACTGGCTTGATTATGGCAATCCCCAGCCGGAGAAGTTTGAAGAACAGGATACCGGATGAAATTCATTGATGTCCATACCCACCTCCATGACCGCAGGATTGTGGATGGTATCCCCGGGATTATCAAGCGGGCACAGGGGGCGGGGCTTAAAAAGATGGTCTCCTGCGCCACCATGGAGGAGAACTTCCGGGCCACCTATGATCTGGCTGAAGAATATGAATCCGTGCTGCCCTGCTTTGGGGTGCATCCCTGGTTCCTGGACACCTTAAGCCGGGACTGGGAGAGGAACCTGGGGGCGTGGCTGGAAAAAGTGCCCTCAGGTGTGGGGGAGACCGGGCTGGACTTTATGGGGCGCGGGGCGGACCGGGACCTCCAGATAGAGGTGTTCACGGCCCACCTGGCCCTGGCCCGGGACCTGGACCGGCCCATAAACATCCATATCCGGAAAGCCTGGGATGTGTTTATCCATATTTTAAAGGCGCACGGGCCGCTGGGGGCAGGGGGCCTGGTCCACTCCTATTCCGGGTCTGCAGACCTGGCAAAGGTGCTTGAGCGTTACAACCTGTATATCTCATTTTCAGGATCCGTGACCCGGCACAATGCGAAGAAAACAATAAGGGCCCTGAATGCCGTGGATTTAGACCGGATTTTATTTGAAACCGACACCCCGGATATTTTTCCCACCCTGGATGACGGGAATGATTATGCGGGGCGGCTGAATGAACCCTTGTTTGTGCCGGAAATTGTGAGAATTGCAGCAGACCGCCGGGGAATAGGGTTTGAGAAATTGGCCGGACACGGGTATATTAACGGGCTGAATTTATTTAAACCATTGATATAAGGGATCGCGTAAGAATTAGTTCACATTCTGTTTGCAAAATACCCAGTGTTTCAGGGGTTTTTATAAACAGATTAGGTGAAGTTATTTTTGCGCGATCCCTGAGAAGGACAGGTATGAACCAGTTTGCCAGGATAGAGCAGTTGATGGGCGGCAAGGCCATGGAAAAAATTAAAGGGGCCCGGGTGGCGGTGTTCGGCCTTGGGGCTGTGGGCTCCTTTGCCACCGAAGCCCTGGCAAGATCCGGCGTGGGGTACCTGCGCCTGGTGGATTTTGACCGGGTGGATGCCTCGAATATCAACCGCCAGCTTTTTGCCCTGAACTCCACCGTGGGAAAGGAAAAGGCAGCCCTGGCCCTGGCGCGTGTCCGTGACATCAACCCGGGATGTGAGGTGGAGGTTCACTCTTCCTTTGTCAATGCCGAAAGCCTGACCGGCCTGTTGAGTGATGACCTGGATGTGGTGGTGGATGCCATTGACGGGCTGAACTCAAAGGTAAACCTTATCTTCGGGGCCAAGGCCATGGGGCTGAACCTGGTCTCTTCCATGGGAGCGGGGGGACGCACCGATGTTTCCATGATACGAACAGGAGACCTGTTTGAAACCTCGGTCTGCCCCCTGGCGCGGATGGTCCGCCAGCGGCTGCGGCGCAGGGGCCTGGATCACGGGGTGGCCTGTGTCTACTCCATTGAAAAACCTCTGAACAAGCAGCCGTTCAGGGAGGAGGATGCCGTGGATGCTCTGGAGGGGCACGGACGTGCCCGCCCCCCCATCGGCACCGTTGCCTGGGTGCCCGGCTGTTTCGGGCTGACCCTGGCGTCTGAAGCGGTTAAACTGATTGTCGGAGATGCGTTAAAAGCCGGTTAAGCGGTCTCTTCGTCCCGCAGTACCCTGCGGAGCACCTTGCCGATATTTGATACCGGGATCTCATCCCTGAACTCAATGGCCCGGGGCCGTTTGTATCCGGCCATGTTTTCCCTGCAGAAGGCTGAGAACTCTTCTTCCGTGGCGGTTTCTCCCTCCTTGAGCTTGATGTAGGCTTTCACGGTTTCCCCGCTCCTGGCATCAGGCACGCCGACCACGGCGCAGAGTTCCACCTTGGGATTGGTATAGAGGATATCTTCCACATCCCTGGGATAGACGTTAAACCCGCCCACAATGATCATGTCTTTTTTGCGGTCCGTGATCAGGATATACCCTTCATCATCTATGTGACCGATGTCGCCGGTGAGAAAATACCGGCTGCCGTCAATATCCACGAACACCTCTTCGTTGGCATCAGGCCGTTTCCAATACCCTTTCATGACCTGGGGACCGCAGGCGGCGACCTCTCCGTCTTCACCCTGGGGCAGCTCGATATTGGGATTCTCCAGATCCAGGATTTTAACGTCCGTGCCCGGCAGTGGGAAACCGATGGAGCCGATTTTGCGGTCTTCCCTGTTGGTGGGATTCACCGAGACCACAGGGGATGTCTCGGTCAGGCCATATCCCTCGAAAATTACCGCCCCTGTTTTATCTTCAAACTGGCGGCAGACTTCAGGGGGCAGGGGAGCGCCGCCGGAAAAGCAGCCCATGAGGGAGGAGAGGTCAAAATTGTCCAGCAGGGCATGGTTGGTAAATGCCACAAAGATAGTCGGCACAGCGGGCATGATGGTGGGTTTTTCTTTCTGGACGATTTTAAGCACCTCTGTGAACGGGGGATTGCCTGCCCTGGGATCAGGTACGCAGATCAGGCGGCTGCCCGACCCTGCTGCGGACAGCAGGGCAACGGTGATGCCGAAGCTGTGATACCAGGGCAGTACGCCCAGGTAGGTGTGAAACCCGCCCTTGTATAATTGTTCCGCAGGTTTCCCTTCCCCGTGGGCGAGACGGATGTATTCGAATCCTGCGGATACGTCATAGGTGAAATTGGTATGGGTGAGTTCCGCACCCTTGGGCACCCCGGTGGTGCCGCCGGTGTACAGCATGACAGCGGTATCGTTTTCAGGATCAATATTGATTTTGGGCGGCTCCGGCCTGGAACCGGCCACCATGTCGTCAAACATGATATGACCGGGCTGGTGACTGTCCGCCTTTGGGATTTTGCCCAGGAGGCTTCCCAAAAGGCCCTTGAGCTTGGGTAGGTAGCTTTTGATGTTGCAGACCACCACCGACTTCACCTGGGTGTTTTCAATGGCCTTAACCGTGTTGGGGTAAAATTCGGGATGGTCCATGCAGAAAACCATTTTGGAACCGGAGTCGTTGAGCTGGAGGTTGAGTTCCGACGGGGTATACACGGGATTGCAGTTGACTGCCACGGCACCTGCCTTGAGAATGCCGAAAAGGATCTCCGGGAAGTGGGGGAGGTTGGGCAGGAAGATGGCGACCTTGTCCCCCTTTCCAATACCCTTTTGCGCCAGGAAAAAAGCGATCCGGTCCGCCGTGTCCTTAACCTGGGAAAATGTTTTAGAGGCCCCGTTGAAAACCGTGAATACATTGTCCGGATAATCCCGCGCCGAATCGTCCAGGAGTTTGAAAATAGGAAACTTGTAATCCTTAACATCGTGTGCCACACCTTCCGGCCAATGGGCGGTTTTCCAGACTTGTTCGGGCATAAGGGGCCTCCTTGTTTTGAAATTGACATGGACTGCCGTAACGGCAGCAAACGTTAACCTTGTGAACTAAAAGAACAAAACTAAAAAAAAGCGAACAATTGTTTATATCGCAGATTGGCTGTATTGAAAAGGGTTTTTTATAAAATTTTACTTGCAGGTTTTAAATAATTGCTATACTTTAATATTGGTGCTTGTTGTATTTTTTATGTGGTTGTTATTATTCAGGAGGGGCACAATGAAGATCAGTAAAAAACAGAAACTGGAAAATCGTAAAAAAATACTCACGGCCCTGGTGGACCTGGTGATTGAAAAGGATTTGAAATCAGCCACCATGAGGGAGATCGCCCGGACCGCAGGCCTGGGTGATGCCACGATCTACAATTATTTCCCCACCAAGGACGCCATTGTCTACGCCTACTATGAAGATCGGTTTGACGAGGCCACCGAAGCACTCAGGTCAATCCCGGATTTTCATACCTACACCTTTCAGGAGCAGTTGCAAACCTTTTTTGAGACCAAGCTGGATCTGCTGCTGCCGGACAGGGAGTTTCTGGCGAAAACCTTTAAGACCGCCTTTTTTACCCTGAGCCAGGACTATGCCAGGGTCCGGCCGTCCAGGGACAGGTTCATGGCCGTTATCCGGGAGATATTCGAGGCTGCCATCGAAGCCGGTGAGATTGAGGATCAGGTCTTTCTTGAGTTGTCGGTCCAGTTTTTCTGGGAGTACTATGTGGGTATCATATTGTACTGGCTCAAGGATGATACCGATCAGTTCGAAGCCACCACCGTGCTGATCGACAAGAGCATGGACCTGGCATCGGCAGCCATAAGGGCAGGGATAGGGAACAAAATATTTGATATGGGCATATTTTTATTTAAGAATCATCTTCTGTCCCGGATGGACCTGGTAAAGGAGCGGGTGGATACGCTCCACGGCATCAAACGCAAATTCATGGATAAGACCGATGGGCGCTGATATCCCCACCGGCCGCTTGAGCCGGACCCTGTCTTCGGGCCGTGTGGCTGCCAGGATGGGGGGAAACCAGGTCCGGTATCTGATGAAACGCCCCTTTTTATCTGAAGAGGGCCAGCAGCGTTCAAGGGAAAAACGGGATGCGGACAATGCAAAAATCCTGTTCAAGGGATTGTCCCTGCTCAGGGGAACAGCACTCAAGGCTGCCCAGATGCTCAGTTTTGAGCGGGAACTCATACCGGAAAGCTTTCAAAAGGAACTGGAAAAATCCTACTTCCAGGTACCGCCCATCAACCGTGCCCTGATCAGAAAGATCATCGTGAACGGACTGGGGGCACCGCCTGAAAGGCTCTTTGACCGGTTCGATTCAACCGCCTTTGCTGCGGCAAGCCTGGGCCAGGTCCACCGGGCAAGGTCAAAAGACGGCAGGAATCTGGCTGTAAAAGTCCAGTATCCGGATATGAACAAGACCATTGCCAATGATTTAAGAATGCTCAGGACCCTGGTCCGGCCCATGGCGGATTATGATCTCATAAAACTGGCGCTGGAAGAGATCCGGGAGGTGCTCCTGGCAGAGACAGACTATGAGGCGGAAGCCGGAAACATCCGGTTTTTCAGGGATAACCTGGATATGGACAATGTAAAGGTTCCCCGCACCGAGCCTGCCCTGTCCACCGGCCGGATCCTTACCATGTCATTCATGGAGGGCCGGGTGCTCAGCCAATGGCTTGAAACCGGGCCTGATCAGGAGAGCCGGAACCGGGTGGCCCAGACCCTGAATGATATTTTCATCCGGGGGTTTTATGAGTTGAACCTTATCCATGCTGATCCCAATCCGGGAAATTTCCTGATCCGGGACAACCTGGATATCGGGCTGCTGGATTTCGGCTGCGTAAGGGCTGTTACGCCGGAGTTTGTTTCCCTCTACCGGGAATTGATCCGGATCGGCGGTTCCAATGACCGGGATGCGTACTGGTCCCTTCTGGTGCGGATGAAGTTCATGCCTGAAAACCCGAGTGCCGGGATCCGGGATGAAGTGGTGTCCCTGTTCATGAAAATGGGGGCCTGGATCAACCGGGTATTCAGAGAAGAGTACTTTGATTTCGGGGCCAATCCTGATTTTATGGCCAGGGGCCGGGAATTGGGCCGGAACATGCAGAAAATCCGGAGGCATATGGAGGGCTTTCCCCCTGAGTTTGTCTTTCTGGACAGGACCCGGTACGGGCTGATCCGGCTTTATGAGCAGATGGGGGTTAGAATAAAACTGCGCAACAGGTATGAATACAACGATTCGGTTTAGCGTCATTCCTTTATTAAAACCGGCAGAATTCTCATAAGGGTTCCGCCGGTTTTATTTTTTCAGGCTTTCCCGCTTTACCCGCTCTTCTGGTTTTTCTTAGCTTTTCACCTTGATATTGGGCCTTTCCAGTGATAATGGATACCTCATGAAAATTCAAAAAAGAGAGGGATGCAAGATGAAATTAACGGCAAAATACCTGATTCTGACCTGCCTGCTCATCTGGGGGCTGGCCGGTCCCCTGTCAGCCAAAGACATTTATGTCAGCGGTGTGACCAAAATTACCATGCGCACCGGCCCCGGTACCGAGCATAAGATCGTGGTCATGCTGACCTCGGGTACAAAACTTGAGATCCTGGAGTATCAGAAGGACTGGTCCCAGGTCAGGACAGAGGGGGGGAAAACAGGATGGGTCCTGAGCCGGTTCCTCACTGAAGAAGTTCCCCGGGCCCTGCTGGTTCTTGAGCTGCAAAAGGAAAACCTGCGCCTGGAATCCGCCCTGGAAACAGCCCTGGAAAAGGCCAGGGATCTCAAGGTTAAGAATGAGAGCCTGACCGGTATTGAAAAAAAATACAAACAATTGGAACAGGCCTCTGCCGATTATCTGAAGCTTGATGCCAAATACAATGAGCTGCTTAAGGTTGCCGAAGAGCAGAAGGGGCAGATCACCACCCTTGAACAGAATATGAACGATGAGGAAAAACTCTGGTTTCTCTCCGGTGCCGGGGTGTTCATCGTCGGCCTGATCATCGGTTTGAGTACGCGTAAGAAAAAGAGAGGCTCTCTGTTATCCTAAATTTAAGGGTGAAGGTTAAATGATTAAAACTGATTTTCTGGTCATCGGCAGCGGAATCGCCGGTTTAAGTTATGCCCTCAAGGTCGCCGAGTTCGGAACCGTCACTATTGTGACCAAAAAAAAGATACACAAGACCAACACGGCACTGGCCCAGGGCGGGGTTGCAGCTGTTTTTTCCGATATGGATTCCTTTGAGCTGCACGTGGAAGACACCCTTAAGGCCGGTGACGGCCTCTGCACCCGGGAAGTGGTTCAGATGGTGGTTGAAAACGGGCCGGACCGGATCAAGGAACTGGTGGAGCAGGGCGCGGAGTTCAACATGGCAGGAGAGGGGGAGTATGAGTTTGCCCTGGGGCAGGAGGGCGGTCATTCCGCCAAGCGGATTGTCTATTCCCACGACCTGACCGGAAAGGAGATTGAGGATGCCCTGATCGCCAATGTGGAGGCCCATAAGAACATCACCATCCTGGAAAACCATATTGCCGTCAACCTGATTACCTTTTCCACCAGCATAAGAAGCGGCCTGGTCAGGACCCAGCACGAAAATATCTGTTGCGGCGCCTATGTGCTGAACAATGACACCGGCCAGGTGGAAACCTTTTACAGCGGGGTCACCCTGCTGGCCACGGGCGGGGCGTCCAAGGTGTATCTCTACACCTCCAACCCGGATATCGCCACCGGGGACGGCATTGCCATGGCCTACAGGGCCGGGGCCTCCGTTGCCAATATGGAGTTTGTCCAGTTTCATCCCACCTGCCTGTACCATCCCGAGGCAAAGAATTTTCTGATCTCCGAGGCTGTCCGGGGCGAGGGGGCTTACCTTATTGATGAAAACGGCCGGCGGTTCATGGATAAGTATTCCCCGGACAAGGAACTTGCCTGCAGGGATGTTGTGGCCCGGGCCATTGACAATGAGTTAAAGAAAACCGGGGCGGATTCGGTCTTTCTGGATATCACCCATAAGGACAGTGATTTCATCAGAAAGCGGTTTCCCAATATCCATGCCAAATGCCTGGCATTCGGGATCGATATCACCAAACAGCCCATTCCCGTTGTACCGGCTGCCCATTATATGTGCGGGGGCGTGGCCACGGATCTTAACGGGCGCACGGATGTCCAGCGGCTTTACGCTGTCGGGGAGACTGCCTGCACAGGGCTTCACGGCGCAAACCGCCTGGCCTCCAACTCCCTGCTGGAGGCATTGGTATACGCCCACAATGCCGGTACAGCCTCGGTTGAAGAGTTCCGTGCCATAGGAAACAAGGTCACCGTTACCCTGGATCCCTGGGATGAAACCGATACCCTGGACAGTGACGAGGCCATCGTGGTCACCCATAACTGGGATGAGATCAGGCGGCTCATGTGGAACTATGTGGGGATCGTCAGGTCGGATAAACGGCTGATAAGGGCCCAGCGGCGTATTGAGAATATCCAGAAGGAGATCGATGAGTACTACTGGGATTTCAAGATCACTTCCGATTTAATAGAACTGCGGAACCTTGCAACTGTTGCAGGGCTGATCATCCGGTCCGCCCTCATGAGAAAGGAAAGCCGCGGGCTGCATTACAATATCTGGTATCCGGACCGGGATGACGTCAACTGTCTCCAGCAGACCATCATTCAAAAACAGTTTTAGCCCGAAATATCCGGGGTAAATTTTACAGTTCCGGATCTTCCTTCATGCAGGAAACGATAAACTTCTTAATGGGCTTGAGATAGGGGATGATGATCATCACGCAGATCGCTGCAAACACATACTGGATCATGTGAAACCTATGCTCTAG
>JAKSAX010000315.1 GCA_022361395.1 Desulfobacterales bacterium
ACCCGGCCTTTACAAAGAGGCTGGAATCAAACAGCCAGGCCAGGATAAACAAGATCACGGATACCAGCAGGATACCGTTGGGCATATGCACGGATACCGGGTGGGCATGGTGTTTGATCATCAAATGGGTGACTTTGTCAAAACCGGTCTCAGGTTCCGGCGGCTTTTCAGGCGGGGCCGGTCCTCTCTCTGGCTCCTGTGCCGGCCTGGCGGTTACGGCTTCCTCGGGTGTGTCTTCCAGGAGGACGAATTTTTCGCGGGGCACCCCGCACACGGGGCATTTCTCAGGCGGCTCGTCACCTTTGTGAATATACTTGCATACACTACATTGCCATTTTTTCATTTAGAATCCTTAGAGAAGTCCAGTTTTTAGCGTTCATCAATTTCAGTATAGGAACATTCGTCAGGGCCGCAGTAATCACCGACGTAAGCAGCACCGGGCCGGTACAGGGACGGCTTGGGCGCAGCCATGGCATATTGCTCTTCAATGACATGGGCGGTCCACCCGCTGACCCTGGATACGGCAAACAGCGGTGTGAACAGGTCTGTGGTAATGCCCATGGAGTAAAACAGGGATGCGGAGTAAAAGTCCACGTTGCAGTAAATCTCTCTCTGCTTCCGTTCTTTAAAAGCGGCCTTGCCCTTAATTTCAAGTGCCTTTGTCAGTTCGTACCAGGTGGTATCACCGGACAGTTCACCCATGCGTTTACTCATGGGGGCGAGGATGGTGGCACGGGGATCATCTGTCTGGTATACCGCATGGCCGAGTCCCATGATCAATCCGCCGGAATCCAGGATATCGTTGATATAGCCGTCGATTTTCTCCACAGACCCGATCTCCTTGAGCATTTTCATGACCCTGACATTTGCCCCGCCGTGCAGGGCGCCTGACAGGGAGCCGATGGCCGCAGAGATGGCTGCATAGATATGGGCCTTTGTGGATGCGACCTGGCGGGCGGTAAAGGTGGAGGCGTTAAATGAATGCTCGGCATGGAGCACCAGCCCCGTATCAAAGAAATGGGCTGCCTCGTCATTGGGTTTTTCTCCGTTGAGCATATAGAGAAAGTTTGCTGCATGGCTTAAAGAGGTATCCGGCTCAACCGGTTTTTTCCCGTTCCTGATCCTGTCCCAGGCCGCAGTTATGGTGGCCATTCCTGCAATAAGATTTTCTGCGGAGTACAGGGTGTTTTCCATACCTTCCCTGCCTGCGTTGGCATCGGTCTGGATCAGCATGGGGGTGACGGCCTGCAGAACATCCATGGGGTTCATATCCCGGGGCAGGGTGCCCATGAGATCATAAACACTGTCATGCACCTTCCGTTTTCCAGCCAGGCTTTGGGTGAAATCCCCCAACTCCTCTTTTGACGGGAGACGTTCATAGAGCAGGAGGAAACAGATCTCTTCAAAACTGGCCCGTTCAGCCAGATCCTGGATCAGGTAGCCCCTGTATATCAGTTTTCCTTCCTTGCCCCGGACATCACATATTTTTGAACTTGCAACATCCACACCCCTTAATCCGGTATTTATTACAGACGTACATTCATTCTCATTCATGGCTGTCTCCTTGGTAAGGTTAAAATTAAGGAAAATTAGAATATTTTTTCAGGCGGTCTTCTCTCCGGAACGTATTGTGACTCAATCTCATTATTGTTCAAAGCCGCGGAAATGTAAAGGCCGCAGAAGCAGGCGCCGAATTCTTCCAGATCCGGTGCCCTGTATACGCAGGGGCAGATGATATCCTTGTCTTTTTCCCTGTCCCCGCAGGCCAGCCTGCAGGGGCAGGCCATATACCCGTAGCGTTCTTTATTGAGGATAAGGGCTTCAAGCAGTTCAAAGACCAGGTCTTTGTCCTTGTTAAAATAGATGCCCTTGGCCTCCTGGGACTTTTTTAATGCCGCATATAGCTGGTCAACCTTCATTGTTAATCCCCAATGCCTCCTTGATTTCGTTTTCTTTGTATCCGACGATTACTGTCTCATTGATTTTTATGGTGGGAAAGGAACACCGGGGATTCAGTTCCTTGATGTCCGCAAGAATCGCTTTCCGCTCTTCTCCTTCCAGGTCATCCACTTCCACATAATCATATTCAACGTCACATTCGCTTAACAGCTTTTTGGTTGATTTACAGTGACTGCAGGTGCTCAGTGCATATAGTCTCGGTTTTTCCGTTTCCATTAAATGATCTCCTCAATTTTGTTAAGGTGCATCCTGTATCCTTTGGGACGTTTGGAATCTGCTGCCCCTGAATGTTTAATGCATGCATATAAATTGCATGTTTCGTGCCGGTTTTGCAAGGTAAAGTTTATGGCCTGGTTCTTGCTGTTAAAAACATCAACAGCAGGCTGAGTGAAGGTGAATCGCCCGAAATCCGAAAGGATTATGGGGCAGTACTTCTGCCGGGGACACAGAAATGTATCAGGATGAGACGTATCAGCGATACAGGGTTACACAAAGCGGCCATGGCAGATCCCGGAGAGGGAATTCCCCGCCGGGGAAGGCTGCCGGAAAGCGGGGATTGCCTCCCAGGACCGTTTTAGCGTGTTAAAAGAGAGACCATTGGTTGATTATCCCTTTGCCGGAGAAGAAATGAATGATATCCTGAGCAGAATCTGATCTCCTGTTTCTGACAGATTCCGTAAAGGAAACTTAGCAGCATTGTCGTTATTGTATTTGAACAGCTTGAAATCCGTGATCAGGTGCGGATGCAACCAACTGAAGTTTAAACTGAATAGGAGAAATCATGGGAAAAGTTCTGATTGTTTATGCCACCAGGTCCGAGGAAACCAAAGGAATTGCCGATCTTATCGCCGAGGGGGTCAGGATATCCGGCCATGAGGCTGAACTCAAGCGGGTGAATGAAATAAAAAACGAGGAAGACCTAAAAGGATATGACGGTTATCTGTTCGGATCAGCCACCTACCACGGGGAGATGATCTCATCCATGAAACAATTGCTTTTTATCGCAGAGCGGGCAGAGTTGAAGGGAAAACCCGGCGGCGCATTCGGTTCCTATGGCTGGAGCGGTGAGGCTGCGGGCAGGATCTTTGACACCATGGCCAATATTTACGGGATGGATATGGTGTCTGACGGCCCCCTGATGCTTAAGGCCGGGTGGGTGGAGGGCGGCATCCAGGCTGCCCAGGGCTACGGTAAAAACCTGTCTGCCATGATGTAAGGAGGGATCATGCCTGATTCAGTTATTCTGGCGTGCGAAGCATGCCGTGCGAAAAATCGGGTACCCAGGACAAGGCTGAGTGAAACCCCCGTGTGCGGCCGGTGTAAAGCCCGGCTGCCTGTGGGAAATCTGTCCCGGGTGACATCGGTGACTGATGCGAATTTCAATACGGTGGTCATGGAGGCTGCACTGCCGGTGATGGTGGACTGCTGGGCGCCCTGGTGCGGCCCGTGCCGGGCTGTCGCACCTGTTCTGGATGATCTTGCCAGGGACTATGCCGGCCGTGTCAGGATCGTCAAGTTAAACCTGGATGAAAATCCTGCCACCGGCTCCCGGTTCGGTATTACCAGTGTGCCGACAATAATGCTGGTTAAAAATGGCCGGATCATTGAAACCCTGGTGGGCGCCCAGCCCAGGGAAATAATGGAGGCTGCACTTGGACGTCTTATCTGAGTTGGCTGAGGACAGGTTCTGTGCGTGGGTGGCAGCACACTGGGGGATCCGGGTGAAAGCGGTCCGGGATGAGTTCCAGATTCAGGGCAGTCCTGAGCGGTCCCTGTCCCGTGCCGTGTTTGCCGATGACGGGGACCGTCTTTTTCTTCTGGAAAAATTTGCCGGAGAGAAATTTCCCGTCAGGGACCGGGTGGCCAAAACCCTGGCTCACCTGAATCAAAACGGCATGGACCGGGCATTGGCAGCCGAGCCTTCGGTTTCAGGCGAATTTTTGCCCTTTTACGGTAAGGACTGTTTTCAGGTCACCCGGTTCCTGGACAGTACTGAACTTGAGCGGCCCGGCTGGCTCTCATCCGGAAATATAGGTGAAGAAATGGCCGGGTTTCTCATCTCCATGCGCAAGGCTTCCCTGGGAATAGAGAGGAAAATTTCTTACCCCGGGTTCTCCATAAAAGAATATATCTATAAATTGTACCGGGATATGGAAACCCATAACAAAGCGGCCCACAAAATGTATCTGCCTGTACTCGGGTTTCTGGAACAGGGGTTCATGGATGCCCATGACAGTCTTAAGCCTCAGTTCTGTCACGGAGATTTTCATCCCCTGAATGTTATCTGGGACGGCCACCGGATAAGGGCTGTGATTGACTGGGAGTTTACAGGGATCAAGCCGGATTGTTATGATATGGCGAACCTGACGGGCTGTGCCGGAATAGAACACCCCGAAGGCCTTGCCATGCCCATGATTACGGAATGCCTCGAACGGGTGCGGGATGCCGGGGTTATCAGCTGGATGGGATGGAAGTGGTTTCCCGAGTATACCCTGGCCCTGCGGTTTGCCTGGCTGTCCGAATGGCTGAGAAAAAAAGATCACGAAATGCTGGAAACGGAATTGGCCTTTATGAATATTCTCATCCGTCATATGGATGAGCTAAGGGAGATCTGGAACCTTTCTTAGGAGGAAGCAATGACCGGATTTATCTCACCCGAGGAGCTGGAGGCTCTGGTCCGGCAGGGCAGGGAAGCCTCATTTGTCATCATTGATGTCAGAACCCCCCGGGAATACGCCCTGGACCACATTCCCGGGGCAGTAAACATTCCGGTTTCCGGAATTGAAACACATGAACTCATCCTGGATCCCTGTGACAGGCTTGTATTTTACTGCCGGAACGGTATGCGGTCAAAGGTGGCCGCTTTTATTGCGTCAGAAGCGGGTGTTCCGGAAAACCGGATATTTAACCTGACCGGCGGCATGGCCGGGTATACCGGCGAAATTCTGCTGGATATGCCCCGGCTGGAGATCCTGTCCGGTGCCATGTCCCTGGATGAACTTTTGAACGCGGCCATGAACCTGGAAAAAGGGGCTTATCTGTTTTACGAAATGGCTGCCCCTTTATTTGAAGGGACGCCTGTTCATCCTGTAATGGTGAAAATGGGGGAGACAGAGGTCGGCCATGCCAGGAAAATATTCAATACCCTCGACCGCCCGGACAAGGGGAGCCCCTCTTTTGAAGAGGCGTTTCAGGCCTGCTGCGGTGACATTCTGGAAGGGGGTAAAAGCCGTGTTGACATGGAGGCCTTCTTATCCGGTATCACCGCGGAACGACGTCTTGAAGTGCTTGAATTCGCCCTGGACATGGAGTTCTCAGCCTATGACCTGTATAAAAACTGGGCACTGACACTTCCGGAGGCCCGGGCCAAAACTCTCTTTATTTCCCTTGTGCAGGCGGAAAAAGAACATATATCAGACATCATCCGCTGCCTGGACATCTGTCCCTAGGAAATATTTTTTATCCTTGAATTTTTTTCTTGATTTTTTAATTCGTATTTTGGTAGGATCTCTGTCAGCTTCATCTATATATTAAGTCTTCCAAAATTTTTACGAAATGTTTTAACAGAAACACAAGTGTTTCCGGCTTTTGTTGTTGATACGATTGCCTGATACAATTTTGTTTCTGGTTGTGTCCGACGTCAGGATTATTGATTGATTTTTTATTGAAATCGTTAAAAATCGAGTTGTTTGGGCAAAAATGGGGACTGAGGTCTGCCGTGGTATGGACTTTGCTTTTTTCGTAATGAAACGAAGGCGAACCAGGGGATCTGGCTCAAGCATATCAGGATTGAAATCCAGGAGGGATTGAACATGTCTGAATCAAATGATCTTAGTAAAAGGAAAAAGACGTATAAAAGGGGCGTGGTTCCTTTTTACGGAGCACTAAAATCCAAAAACGAGGTTTATTTTCAGATGGCCTCCCTGTTTAAAGAGGTGACAAAGGGGGATGAGCGCCTGAGCGGTCAATGGATAGACCGGATGCTGGCCTCCCGGCAGCCAAATAGTCCTGGTAAAATTTTTATGGATAACATATAAAAAAATAAGTTCCGGCATATCATTCTTTTTCAGCCGGGCAGGTTATCCAAGGCAAAATAGTTAAGTAACATACTTAAAATTAAAAAAGGAGCATTATCAATGGCAGAACAACTCGGTATCTATAAGTGTGAAAAATGCGGAAACATTGTACAGGTTCTTCATGGTGAACAACCCCCGGTGACCTGTTGCGGCAAACCCATGGACAGACTGGTTGAAAACACGGTTGACGCTGCCGTGGAAAAGCATGTTCCCGTGGTTGAAAAGATCGACGGCGGCTACAAGGTAAGCGTGGGCAGTGTGGCACACCCCATGACACCGGATCACTGGATAGAATGGATCGAACTGACCTCCTGTGAAGGCACCTATGTTCAGCGTGTGATGCTGACCCCGGACAGCATTCCTGAAGCCACGTTTAAATGTGACGCAGACAAGGTGGTTGCCCTTGCCTATTGTAACCTCCACGGTCTCTGGAAGTCATAGAGTCCTCCCACAGTTCCAATAAAAAAGCCCGCTGTCCGTGAGATCCGGACAGCGGGCTTTTTAAAATTCAGTAACCGGAAGCTTACTTAAACTCAACCAGTTTTCCTGCCAGCAACTGGATATGGCTCATCTCTTCTTTGATGATATCATCCACTTTGGATTTTCCCAGTTTTTCGGAAACCAGTTCTTTCATACCCAGGTAAAATGCTATGGAATCTTTCTCTGCGCTGATGGCAGCTTTAAGAATCCCCTTCATGCTCTCTTCGGGCTGATCTTTTTCAAAAAAGACCCGGGTATCGGCCAGGGCTTTCAGGTACAGGGCATTCTGGTCTTCAGGATCAAAAACAGCCTCTGCTTTCTCTGCTGCACTCAGCTCCTTTTGCATCTGCGCAAAGGTCTGCTCGTGTGTATCTTCCATCTCGGCAAGGCTTAAAAGGAACTGCTTGTGGGTCTCTTCATCCACACGATTGGCTGCCGTCCTGTAGAATTTGGCTCCGTTGATTTCAATCTGCTTTGCAATTTCAAAAATATCATTGGCATTAAACTCGTTACCCATATTCGTATCCTCCGCTTCTTGTTCTGCTATTTGTCAGCTAGTTTATCTTTCAGGCTTTTTGCCAGTTTTACACCCAGGTCAAAACACTTTGCAAGGTCTGCTTCATCAGGCACGTATTGTACCTTAACCCCCGGATCAATGACGGAAAGCTTCATCTCTTCAAACTCTTTGTTCAAGATTTTAACGGCCTCACCGGACCATCCGTAGGAGCCGAATGCCGCAGCGATTTTATTCTGGGGCCGCAGTCCCTTGACATAGGTCATAACATCGGCAATTACCGGGAATATGCTGTTGTTCAGGGTGGGAGACCCGACAGCTATGGCGCCGGCATCAAGAATTTCGGTCATGATGTCACTGCGATGCCATTTCCGGGTATTCATGAGCCGTACATTAACCTCTTCGGATTCAATGCCGCTGGTAATGGCCCTGGCCATTTTGGTGGTGCTCTCCCACATGGAGTCAAAAATCACCACTGCCTTTTTAGCAGGGGCCTGCAGGGACCACTGATCGTAGGCCTGGATTATCTTTGAAGGATTATCCCGCCAGATAATACCGTGGTCCGGACAGATCATATCGATCTTCAGGTTCAGTTTTGCCACATCCTTGAGCAGGGCCTGGACCCTCGGGGAAAAATGGAGCAGGATATTGGCGTAATACTTCCTGGCATGGGGCATGATCTCCTCACCGATCTCGTCATCAAAGAAAACATCCCCGCTGTAGTGCTGGCCAAAGGCGTCACTTGAGAACAGTATTGCCTCATCCGGCATGTAGGTGAACATGGAGTCAGGCCAGTGAAGCATTCTTGTCTCAAGAAATGAGAAGGTTCTGTTTCCCAGGGTCAGGATATCTCCCGTACCCACAACCTGGAAGTTGTATTCCCTGTTAAAATGGCTTTTAAGGTTTTTGGCACCCATTTTTGAGCAGTAGACCGGCTTGTCCTGACCGATTTTGTGCAACACCTTTGGGATGGCGCCTGAATGGTCCAGCTCCGTATGGTTGCTTATGACGGCATCTATTTTTTTGGGGTCAATGATTCTGGAGATATTTGCCAGAAGCTCATCCCCAAACCCTGATTTGACCGTGTCAATCAGGATGTTCTGCTCACCCAGAACCAGGAATGCGTTGTAGGTTGTGCCTTCGTAGGTGGAATAGCCGTGAAAGTCACGGATGTCCCAGTCCCGGCAGCCGACAGAGTAAATCTTGTCTGCTATTTCAAAGGGTTTGTACATGGATTTTATCTCCTGCGTTTTAAGCGTCTATACTTTTTCAAAATCTTCCCGGGCAGCACCGCAAAGGGGGCAGACCCAGTCTTCGGGAAGATCATCCCAGGAAGTCCCTTGGGCAACGCCGTTATCAGGGTCTCCGTCCGCAGGGTCATAGACATATCCGCAGGGGCATTCGTATTTATCCATTTTTTATCCTCCGTATGGGGTTAGGTTGCATCTTTATTTTTTGTATCCGGCTTAATTCATGCATAAGCTGCAAGTTAATATGCAAGGCATATGCCATTTTGCAGCCCTTAAATTAAAAAATGAGATGGCAGATAAGGGTTTTAACTTGCTTGGTATTAATATAATATAAGGCCTTTAAAATCAATAAATCATTTACCCGGCAGGCAGGTCATGAAGGACAGGATATTCAGCAAGAAAACCCGGATTAATGTGCCGGTGGAGCAATTATTTTCCTGGCACGCAAGAAACGGCGCCATTAACCGTCTGACGCCGCCCTGGGCGCCTTTGACCCTGATCTCCCGCAAAGGGGAGGGCATTGACAAGGGCGTTGAGGTCAAATTCAGAATGAAGGCCATGGGGGTTCCCATGATCTGGGAGGCCGAACATGTGGCATGCGAGGAAAACAGGCTTTTCAGGGACCGGCAGGTAAGAGGGCCTTTTGCCCTGTGGGAGCACAGTCATCTTTTTCACTCCCTGGGGCCGAATCGTTCGGTAATGGAGGACAGGGTAAGGTATAAACTGCCAATGGGACTGTTAAGCCTTCCCTTTTACGGCCATGCCCAAAGGGAGCTGGAGCGGATTTTCAACTACCGCCACCAGGTGCTTAAACAGGACATGGAGCACCGGGTGGGAAAGATCAGGAAACAACGGATTCTGATTTCCGGGGCCTCCGGTACCATCGGCCAGGCGCTGGTGCCTTTTTTAAGAACCTGCGGCCATGAGGTGATCAGGCTGGTGAGAGACAGTTCAGATACCTCAGAAGATGCCCTGTACTGGGATCCCTATGAGAATATCCTGGACATGGATGCTGCAGGGCCTGTTGATGCCGTAATCAGCCTGAACGGGGTTGATATCTCAAGGGGAAGGTGGACGGCAAAACAAAAAAAACGGATCATTGACTCCCGGGTTATTCCCACCCGGGTGCTGGTGGAAAAAATGCGGGCCATGAAACAGCCGCCCTCTGTGTTTATCTCGTCTTCTGCCATAGGACTGTACGGTGAAGGAGGCGATGCCGAGCTTACTGAGGAGACCCCTATGGGGGATTGTTTTATTTCACAGGTGTGCAACCGGTGGGAGGCTGCCTCGCTTGGTGTGGCCAGAAAAGGCATCCGGACCGTCAGGCTGCGGATCGGGGTAGTCCTGACCCCGGCCGGCGGTGCGCTTGAACGCATGTCCCTGCCTTTTTCACTGGGGCTTGGGACGCGGCTGTCCCACGGCAGGCAGTATATGAGCTGGATCAGCATGGACGATGCCCTTGGCGGTATCCTCCACCTCCTTGAAAACAAGGCGGTTCACGGCCCGGTCAACCTCACCGCCCCTAATCCGGTGACCAACGGAATATTTACAAAAACCCTGGGCCGGGTCTTTTCACGGCCGGCTGCTTTTGTGATTCCCGCCCCGGTTGCCAGGCTCCTGTGGGGGGATATGGGAAAGGAGACCTTGCTGACTTCCGCCCGTGTTATGCCTGAAAAGCTGCTGGACAGCGGTTTTATTTTTACCCACACCCATTTGGAGCCGGCCCTGCGCCATGTTCTGGGCAGGCCGGCTGCGTCATGAAATCAAATTTAGGGATGAATCAATGAATATTCAACTCAAACTCTTATTTTCATTTTTGATGATTGTTGCCCTTATTTTCGGGTTTATCAACGTATATTTCCCGGTGGAGGCGTTCAGTTTCGAACGGCTCCATATATTTTTATTCAACCTTTGCACCGGCGGCAGCATCCTGCTGTACTACACCCAGGGCAGGCACCGGGTGTCGAAAACCGTCCGTTTCTTTTTTTTCTCTTCGCTGGTTTATGCCTTTTCCGCTTTTTTCAAGCTGTATCCCGTTACCCTCCTGGTCTCCCTGGCCTTGTGCTTTCTCGTGGAAAAGGTCCGTATCCAGCGGTTTTCACTGGTACCGGTCCAGTTCTTCCGGAGAGATGTCTCTGTGTCTGACAAATTTCACCAGGCCTCCCTGTGGTGCCTGTCCATCGGCCTTGCCATGGCTTCACTGGTGATCATCAACAATGAGTATACCCATTGGGTTCAGATGGAAAAACTGACCCTGAATACGTTTTTCCTGGGGTTTTCCTTTCCCCTGTCCCTGATCACGCTTTCCCTTGTATTCGGTATGCTGAAAAAGATTGAAGGCTCCGGTCGCAAGGTCACCATGGAGGTCTGTTTCTGGGTCATTACCCTGGGGGTAATCATCTTTTTTATATTTATCCTTTTTGAAAAATTCATTCCCCAGATTTTTGTCACCCTGTCCCTGTTTTTCGCAGTGGTAACCGTGTTTTATCTTTACTATACCTTTGCAGAGCGGATTCAGAAAAAATTGTTCCTGACTTCCGGTATCGGATTTTTAATTATCACGGCAGTCACCGGCATAGCCTACATTTTCCTGCAGATGCAGGAAGGGTATGACCCGGCAAAGACAAAATGGCTGCTCCACATCCACGTATTTGCCTCCCTGTACGGTTGGAACCTGTGCGGACTGGCGGTCATCTGCCGGTTTGACGACTTTCCCATCAGGCTGCACTCCCCCTCCGTCATCTTTATCCACTGGCTCACCGCCCTGGTTCTGGCACCCCTGGGTATCTTCTACGGATGGTTTGCCATTCTGGCTATTCTGGGGTATGCTTTTATAACCATTACCCTATTTTTTTCCAGCAACGGACAACATACTTATGACCAGTAACCGGGAACGCATAAAACAGCTTCTGACATTATTCTGCGGTTCATCCAGAGTCCTGGTGGTCATCAATGCCGATCCGGATGCCATTGCCTCTGCCATGGCGGTAAAGCGTATACTCTGGCGCAGGGTGGAAAAGGTGACCATCACCTATTTTAACCGGATCAGCCGCCCGGATAACCTGGCCATGATCGAACATACGGAATCCGGCCTGGTCCCCCTTGAAGAGATCGATAAAAAACAGTTTGACCGGTTTATCATCATTGACTCCCAGCCGGACCATAATGAGTGTTTTGAGCGGTTTACCTTTGATGTCATCATCGATCACCATCCGAAAACAGCAGATGATGCCCCGTATTCCGATGTCCGGCCAGATTACGGGGCCTGTGCCACCATCCTTACCGAATATTTACGAAGCCTGAAGATAAAGCCCTCGGCCAAGCTTGCGGCTGCGTTGATGCTGGGCATCAAGACAGATACCGCGGATTTTACACGGCAGGCCTCATCCAGGGATATCAGGGCCTTTCAGCATCTTTATAAATTTGCAGACATGAATATCGTGACCAAGGTGGAAAGGGCACTGCTCACGGAATCCGACCTGGATTTTCTGGGCAATGCCATTAAAAAGAGACAGGTCACCCACAACCGGGCATTTTACCATGCCGGAAATATTTCCAAACCTGACAAACTGGTGGTGGTGGCTGATTTCTTTCTGTCCATTGCCAAGGTGAACTGGAGCGTGATTTCAGGGGTTTATGAGAAAAAACTCATCATCATCCTGCGCAATGACGGGCTGAGAAAGGGAGCCGGAAACACGGCCCGGGATGCCTTTGGCAAATTCGGATCAGCCGGCGGCCATAAGACCATGGCCAGGGCGGAACTCTCAATACCGCTTATCCGCAAGGAGATAAAAAAGGTAAACCAGAAGGCCCTGTCCGAATGGATAGTGGACCGGATCTCCCGGACCGCAGGCAAGAAAATCGAGTAATTCAGGTGCTGACAGAACGCGGGAAAAATAGAAAATCCTTCACCGGAACGGCAAACCAGCCGGGATCCCATAATTCCAATTCAACTTTGAACAGCAGTCGTTGCCCGGCAAATGCCGCTTTGGTCATGGACATTTTCAAAACTGTCTGAAGACAATTGCCCCGGCAGGTAAACAGCACGGTTTACCAGTGCAGCACTGGCGGGTTTCCCGGGTATTGAAAAAAAAATCTTATTCTGATACCTGTGATATATGCAATTATTACATGCGTATCTTTTTGCCTGTCAGGGCACGGCTGTATTTTCCGCAAGTGAACCCAAAAAAGCAGGGTCGGTAGTTATGATAGAATCGGATAATGAACGAATTGAACTTGAACATGAGAACGAGCACCTTAAAGAGACCATTTCAGAACTCAGGGAACGGCTGGAGCATCTTGCCCTGAGCAAGGAACAGGCTGTCCAGGATGCGGTTGCCGAACGGAACAAGGAGATTGCCCAGCTCAAGAAGATCATAGGCGCCCTGAGGGACGAGATGGAAAAACAGACCAGTGACCACCAGCAAAAAATCCAGGCCGCTTTTATGGAGAGCCGGGATGAAATTAATCAACTCAGGGAAATGATCCAGGTGCTGAGGCAAAAAATTGAAAAAAAGGCCTGGGATTAGGATATACCACCATGGGAATTAGTGAAAAAGAGACTGCGGAATCGGCCGGCTCAGGGGATCCTGCCATTTTAACAAGTGATGAGCGTCAGAGGCTTAACCGGGCTGAAATGCTGCTGGCCATTTCCAAGGATATGGCGAAACTGGAGAGCCTTGACGAAATTCTTCAGCACCTCATGGGGATCACCGCCAAAGAGGTGGATGCCCAGCGGTGTACGATTTTTCTCAACGATTCGGAAACCAGCGAACTCTATGCACGGGTTGCCATGGGCAGCTTTAAGCAGCGGATTCGCATGCTCAATACCAAAGGGGTCGCAGGCATGGTCTTTCACGAGGGCACCGGTGTCATTATCCATGACGCCTATGCTGACGAACGGTTTAACCGGGCCATTGACGACCAGACCGGATTTACCACCAAGTCCATCCTTTGTGCGCCTATCCGGACCGGACGGGGAGATATTATCGGTGTTATCCAGGCATTGAATAAAGTCCACGGAAAGTTTACCGACCAGGATATGCGAACCCTGGAGTCCATGTGCCTCCAGGCGGCTGTCACCCTTCAAGACGCCCAGGTCATTGAGAAGATGAAGATTTCCAGGGAAAAAGAGATGGGGTTCCTGGACATGGTGGCGGACATTACCTCTGAAATAGAGCTGGGCACCCTGCTCCAGAAGGTGATGGGAGAGGCCACGAAAATGCTTCATGCCGAACGCTCCACCCTGTTTCTCAACGATGAGAAGACCAATGAACTCTGGTCTGAGGTGGGAGAAGGCATGGGCGCAACCCAGATCCGTTTCCCCAATCACATGGGCATCGCCGGTGCCGTATTCACCACAGGCAAGACAATCAACATTCCCTATGCCTACGCAGATTTGCGGTTTAACCCGGCCTTTGACAAGCAGACCGGGTTTTTCACACGGTCCATTCTCTGTGTACCCGTGGTTAATAAAGACGGAAAAATTATCGGGGTGACCCAGGTGCTCAACCGCAAGGGCGGTGCCTTTACGGATGAAGATGAATCCCGGCTGCGTGCGTTCACCGCACAGATCTCCATCGCCCTTGAAAATGCCAACCTCTTCAATGATGTCCAGAACATGAAAAATTACAACGAGAGCATGCTGGAAAGCATGTCAAACGGGGTGATCACCCTGGACGAAGAGGGCAGGATCATTACCTGTAATACCGCGGGACTGAAGATTTTCCAGGTTAAGGATGAGGATATTTTAAACAAAACCGCTGATGAGTTTTTCAACGGGTCGAACAATTGGATTCTGGAGCAGCTGAAAACCACAGAGGAAACCGGGAAACACATGTTGACCATGGATGCGGAAATGATCTTTCCAGGGCATGAGGTTTCGGCCAATGTTAACTGCCTGCCCCTGCTCAGCGGGGAGGGAACTAGCCTGGGCACCATGATCGTGGTGGAGGATATCAGTACGGAAAAACGGATGAAATCCACTATGTCCCGCTACATGGATCCCGGGCTGGCCGACCGGCTGCTTACCGGGGAGAATCAGGATATTCTGGGCGGCCGGAGCATGGAAGCCACCATTCTTTTTTCTGATATCAGGGGATTTACCACTATCACGGAGACCCATGGCGCCCAGGATACCGTCAGCCTTCTCAACGAGTATTTCACCATTATGGTGGACTGTATCAAGAGGGAAAACGGGATGCTGGATAAATTCATCGGCGATGCCATCATGGCCGGCTTCGGCATTCCCATACCCGGGGAAAATGATGAGGATGCCGCGGTCAGGGCTGCCATATCCATGATTACGGAACTGGATAAGTGGAACCTTGAGCGGGAAGCCCTGGGAAAGATGCGGCTTGACATGGGAATCGGCCTGAATACGGATCAGGTGGTCTCGGGAAACATCGGCTCTCCCAAACGCATGGACTTTACTGTGATCGGCGACGGGGTGAATCTTGCGGCCCGGCTGGAATCCGCATGTAAACAATACTATGCACGGATTCTCATTTCCGAATATACCTTTGCCAAGCTGCACGGCACCTACCGGATCAGGGATATCGATGATGTGATCGTAAAAGGTAAATCCACACCGGTACGGGTCTATGAGGTGCTCGACTACCATACCGAGGAGAGTTTTCCCAACCTCATGGAAGTGGTCAATCATTTCAGGGAGGGCAGGGAGCACTACAGGAAGGGAGGCTGGTCAAAGGCCATCTCAGCCTTTTACAGGGCCCTGGAGCTGAACCCCGGGGACCGGCTGGCAAAGATGTTTGTGGAGCGGTGCCAGCACCTGGCGGATCACCAGCCTAAAGAGGAATGGACCGGGGTATGGACCATGGTTTCCAAATAATGCCTGGCTGAGTAATGCCTGGCTGAGCGGTCTTAAACGCTACTCCGCTTCCCGTGTCAGCAGTCCGGCAAGGTGTTCGCTCATGAACATGACAGCCTCAATGTCCATGTGATCCATAACGGTTTCGTCAAACATCAGCTTGGCATCCGGCTCAAACCCTTCATTTTCGTCCCAGAACAGCAGGGTGATGTAAATTTTAGGAAACACCCTGAACTGGTAGGCAAGATCCGGTGAATCATACCGGTTCCCCACATCTGTTCCGCCGTTGGTTTCGCAGGCGGTTTTCAGGGCCCGGAGCCTGCCGGCAAACCTTTGGCTGATCGGCGTTTCCACGACATCCTGCATGGACACAATCTTTGATACGGTATTGGGGAATTCCTTCAGGCTTTTCATCCTGCCCGTGGGGGATGAGGTGCCCCCTGAGGCCAGGTGGATATAGACAAAGGTCTGTTCATTCCGGGAGAGATCCTTTCCCAGTTCGTCTGCCACCCGGTCTTTGGATACCAGGAGACTGCCGGTGAAATAGGGCAGCCGGATATGGGGCGTACCGCTGAAGGGGCCTGGGGATTTCCCGTCCTCAAGGATTCCGCCGGTGCGGCCGGCCATGGCGCCAAGATCAAGGGAGGCGGTCCTCTCTTTGGCCAGGGACAGGGCTTCGGCAGCCATATCTTTTTTCAGCCATTTCCCCTGGGCATATTGTTCATCCAGCTCGGCCTGGGCCTTTTCCAGTACATCCGGGGCAATGTGAGGACAGTTTTTCAGGGGAAGTTTTTCAGAGACCACCATGCCTGCAAAGGCAATGCATGTGGGATATCCGCAGTCTTTACAATTGGTTTTAGGAAGGATTTTTGCGTACAGGTCCACAACAGAAAGTGCCATATCTCCTCCGTAAAGCGCAATGCCGGGCAGGTCAGGCCCTGCCCGGCATTGTTTTAATCTGGAAATTCAAGCCCGGGTGCATAAAACCGGGGGAGTGAATTATTCTTTTTCAAATTCATCTTTGGATGCGCCGCAGATGGGGCAGCACCAGTCTTCGGGAAGGTCTTCAAAGGCGGTACCGGGATCTATGTCGTTGTCAGGATCGCCGTCAGCCGGATCATACACATAACCGCAGGGGCTGCATACGTATTTGTCCATGTGTTGTTCTCCTTAAAGTTAATTTTTATTTTGTCTGTTTTTACCGGGATACTCTTTCCCCGGCAGGTGAAGCTGCCGGGGAAACTATATCTAAATTAATAGGCTTCGTCCAGTCCCAGGTCTTCATCTGTTATGGGGTCCTTAAACAGATAGTAGGCCCATACCTGGTAGCAGATCACAATGGGGATGAAGACCAGGACAACCCCGAGCATGATTTTCAGGGTCAGGGGGCTTGACGAGGCGTTGAATGCGGTCAGATCCCACTCCGGGTTCATGGAAGAGGGGAAAAGGGCCGGAAAAAGCCCGGCAACCCCGAAAAAGGTGCACCCTACAATGGTCAGGCCCGAAGCAAACCAGGCTTTAAACCAAGCCTGTTTGGCTGAAAAGAACCGGGCGGCAAACAGGGCTGCCACAGCCACAAGGATGATCAGGAACAATACCGGGTACTTGAAATAGTTGGCATAGAGATCCGTGGCAAAGTAGGAGGCAATTAAGAAGACCACTGCCACAGGTACCAGGATCAGCCAGGTTTTGGCTGAGATAGCCACGGCCCGTGCATGGAGGTCGCCGGTGGCTTTGATTGCCAGCCAGTTGGCACCGTGGAGGATAAAGAGCAGGACAAAGAGCAGGCCGCCCAGAAGGCCGTAAGGGTTGAGCAGTTTCAGGGTGTTGCCGTGGTAGAACCCCTCATTGTCAAAGGGAATGCCCTGGAAGATATTGGCAAAGGCCACACCGAATAACAGGGCCGGCAGGAAGCTGCCGATAAATACGAGGGAATCCCAGGTTTTCTTCCAGGCTGGAGAATCGATTTTTCCCCGGAAGTGGAGGGCAACCCCCCTGAAAATCAGGGCAAAAAGGATCAGCATCAACGGAGTATATAAAGATGAAAACATGGTGGCGTAAACCTGGGGGAATGCGGCAAAAGTTACCCCGCCGGCCGTAAGCAGCCAGACTTCATTGCCGTCCCAGAAGGGGCCCATTGAGTTAAGCATGACCCGTCTGTCACGATCTGTTTTACCGGCAAAGGGATAGATGGTCCCGATACCGAAGTCAAATCCGTCTGTGAGAAAGAAAACGGCCCACAATAGCCCCCACAGGAAAAACCAGATAGATTGAAGTTCCATAGTATTATTCTCCTTAGTTGGTTGCGGCCTTAGGGCCTTCTTTTACGGTTTTCGCCATCAGGTAAAAACCCACGGCGCCCAGAAGTCCGTATACCAGGATAAACCCGATAAGGGAGACAAATACCTGGGAAGTCGTAATGGGAGATGCTGCTTCAGCAGTTTTCATCAGTCCGTAAACGATCCAGGGCTGGCGTCCGACCTCGGTAACCATCCACCCCATTTCAATGGCAATATAGGGCAGGGTGATGGACCAGAGCATGATCTTAAGATAGGTAGGGCTTTCCATGAGTTTGTTCCGCCGGAACCACCCGTAAACGGTGAGCAGGATAAACAGGGTACCCAGTCCCACCATGGTTCTGAAGCCCAGGAAGGTGAGCAGTACAGGCGGACGTTCATCTTTGGGAATATCCCGCAGGCCGACCACTTCGGCATTAAAATCGTGGAATCCCAGGAAACTTAAAAGACCTGGGATTGAACCGATTTCAACGAGGTTCTTCTCCTGGTCTTCACTGGGAATGGCAAACATGACAATGGGAGCCTGGGTCTGGGTTTCCCAGTGGGCTTCCATGGCAGCCAGCTTGGCCGGCTGGGTTTTGGCTACGTTGACCCCGTGCATATCGCCGGAGATGCCAAGCCAGATGGAGGTCACAAGACCGACAACCAGGCCGATTTTAAAGGATTTCTGGAAAACGTCCAGGTGCTGCTTTCTCAAGAGGTGGTAGGCAGAGATGCCCATAATGAAGAAGGCGGCCAGGAGCAGGCCTGCCGGTAACATGTGAAGGATTTCAAGAATACCGTGTTTGTTGAATACAACAGCTGAAAAATCTGTGAGTTCGGCACGGCCGTTCCTGATGGCGTACCCAACGGGATTCTGCATAAACCCGTTGGCGGTGAGGATCCAGACGCCTGACAGGTTACTGGCAAAGGCAATCAGGCACATGACCAGGGCATGGGCCTTGGCAGACAACTTTTTCCAGCCGAAAATCCATACACCGATAAGGGTGGATTCAAGGAAAAAGGTCACTGAGGCTTCAATGGCCAGCAAAGATCCGAATACATCACCCACATACTCGGAGTACCTTGACCAGTTTGTACCGAACTGGAATTCCAGGGTGATCCCCGTGACCACCCCCAGGGCAAAGTTGATTAAAAAAAGCTTTCCCCAGAATTTTGTCATTCGCAGATAGACTTCTTCACCGGTCCTTGCATACTTCATCTCCATATATGCAATGATGGTGGTAATGCCAAGGGTCAGGGGAACAAAAAGAAAATGGAACATGGTGGCTGCGGCAAACTGCAGTCTGGATAGAAATACCGGATCCATAAACTCCTCCAAAGTTAAGGTTATAATAAGGTTAGTTATTTTATTTCAATAGCAGCCAGATCAGGGAAGTGAATAATAACAGCGCTTGGGGGAGATAACCTCGCCTTTTTCCTTCAGCTTTTTGATAGCCTTTGATACCTCTTTGCTGTCAACGTTCAGTGCTTTTGCAATCTCTCCGGGGCGGACCGGTTTGCCGGCTTTTTCCATGGCGGTCAAGACATCTTTTTCCATTTGGTACTCCTTCATAAATTTGGGTTACGTTGGCTTTCAAGTTCAAATTTTTCAAATTTCTCTAAAGATCAGCAAGTAGCGTGCCATAGTTTAGATAGAGAAATCCTGGAGACAAAAGATGCTTCGAAATTGAGGTCAGCATATCGAATTCCCAAGGGGTTTTCAAGGCTGTTTTAGTCAAAAGAAAAAAATGAATGGAAACCTGCGCCAGAGTGGAGGGGGATCTGTTTTTGTCTCGTGGTATAAAAGATGTGATACAGGTCTGTTTCTTGGAGGTGATACAGTTTTGCTGTTTCAGAATTCCTGCTGCTTTCCCTTAAGGGGTAAGGGGCCGGCAGGTAAGACTTCCCGGGCAGACAGAATCTGCCCGGGAAGACAGGGTCGGATTTATGCTTTTTTCGTGGCTTTGTTTTCCCATTCCTGTATTTTCGTGGTTTCGTAGATCTCTTCCCAGCCGGTAATCATGCCTGAAATATGACTGAACAGGGAATGGCCTGTGGTGGTCATGTAGACATGGATAATCAGGAAGTTGACCAGCAGAAACGCCACAAAGGTGTGGGCAATGGCCACAACGGAGAGATCCATACCGCCTGGAATGTAGTTGTACAGGTAGTATAACAATCCGGTGATCATCTGCACGGGCAGCAGCATGGCTGAAATCCCGAGGTAGGCGATCCGCTGCAGGGGGTTGTGCTTTGCCCCTTTGGATTTCTGAACCGGGTGTTCCCGGCCTTTGAAAATCCCGTAGGCATAGTAAAGAACCACATCGAGCAGCTTTTTGGTGGTGGGTATATACTGTTTCCACTCTCCGGTGGTCAACAGCCAGAAAACAAAAAAGGCAAACATGATCAGCCAGGCAAGGCCTGTAAAATTATGAACGGTCACAGCTGTCTTAAACCCCAGAAAGGCATAGGTGCCGTGTACCTCAAACCCGGTGACCAGAAGTATAATGATCATCAGGGCCTGGAGCCAGTGCCAGAGGCGTTCAAACCGTGTGTAAAGATATACCTTTATCAGTTTTTTATCATTCATTGCGTTAATCCTCTCTTCCGTTCCGGGTAAAGAACCTGCCCAAACCGTGAAGCATGACCCCGATTAAGGCACCCAGAACAGCAATCATGCCGATGGTGTCCAAAAACGGGCTTTTATCGCGGCCCGGCAGATAGATGCCGGTGAGGTTTGCCAGGCGGGAATTCTCCCTGACATGGCACTCCGTGCAGTTTAATGCGTTTTTTCCCGGTGCCACCATATGGGTAATGGGAAAGGCATAGGTGGTCTCTACAAAGTCAAATTCACCTGAATAGGGAACATCCAGTGTCTTATTGCCCCGGGTGATGGCATCGTTCATGTCAAAGGTTGCCCAGAAGCCCTTGGGGCCTGAGAGAACAGGGGCGACCAGCCGGTTGTTGACCTTGTCGTAGGGCTGTTTTCCCCTGTGGATTTTAAAGGGATGGATCCTGGCATCCGGATCTTCCTGTTCACCGATGGGATGACTGACCTTCACGATGCCGGCGGGATCTATTTTATCCTTGATGCCGATGTTGGAAAATGAACCGTTGTACCAGAAATATTCCGGCTCTACATTCTTTTCCCATGTAAACTCCCCCTTGATGGATTTAAAGGTGGGCTTACCGAACTCCCCTTTGGTTACATAGGGCTTCCCGTCTTTCAGTTCCCCTGCCTTGGTCCAGTCCCATGACATTTTTGTGGGATTTACCCTAGCATATTCAGGGATGTGGCAGGACTGGCAGGCGACTTTATCCACATGGTCGTTCATCTTTGAATCTGTTTTATGGGGCAGGGTTCCATGGCAGGACTCGCAGGTGATCTTGGTGGCCATGTCATCCTCGATCAGGCTTTTGCGTTCTGCCGATGCGGGACGGGTATACAGCCTTCCGGCAATATTATGCTTGACCGTGGTGTGGCACCGGGTGCAGGTAAAGTCCGCGCCTTCGGCAGCCATATGAACATCCAGCATCCTGTTGGGCTGGGCCAGGGAAGTGTCCAGGTCCCCGTGCTTTACCCCGTCACCGCCGCCGCCTTTAAAGTGGCATTCCCCGCAGTGATTCCGCTGGGGCATGGTGATTTTTTTAACTGCGGATTTTATTTCTCCCTGAAGGTCGCTGACAATCTCCCTGGTTTCGGGATCGTCATCCTCCAGAAAGGCTTGGATATCACCAAAAGCCTCATTGTAATTGTAGTTTTCACCACCGTGACAATTCAGGCAGTTTACCCCTTCCTCGGTGCCGTTCCAGCCCACATGGCAGCTGAGACAGCCCTTGTCTTCCATGGCATTGCCTGAAATACAGAAGTTGTTCACGGCATGGCCGGCTTTGCCGTTCATGATTCCCGGGGTGTTGGATTCAACCTTCCAGGTCCAGTGGATGGTTTTTTCAAATTGCGTGGACGCATCGGTGTGACAGGATAAACAGGCTTGGGTGATCTGCTCGCCCGAGGTGAAATCCTTGTCCAGGGCATCCATTTTTGAATGATCCGTGGTGGTCCAGCGCTTATTGGATCTAACGGCCTGTTTTGCCAGCTTCATCCCCAGCGCCTCTCCGCTCACTCCGGTCTCTGTGGCGGCAAATCCCGCCCCCTGGCTTAACACCAGGACCAGTACTGCCGTAATTGCGCCTATCCAGGCAAGCCGGCAAACACCTGGTTCGTTACTGCCGGACTTGTTCTTACCGGCATCTTTCTTTCCCATAGCTCCTCCCGTTGGAATAGTGTGATGCCCTGTGCAGCCCGGTTGCCGCACAGGGCGCGTGATGCTTATTTACAGGTGGCAGGGGTTGGGGAATCCGCTGCAAAACTATAGAAGTAAGAGTAGATATCCAGGATATCCTTGTCCTTGGCATTTGCCCATTCCTGGTCGCATCCGAATGCACTGAAATCCCTGCCTTCGAAAACAGCTGTCCATTCGGCCATTTTTTTATCTGCCGGACTGACTTTTGGAGAGGCGGACTCAACCGCGCCTCTTTCAAAACAGGCCTTTACCAGCTTACGATAGGTATATTTGCCCTTTCTTTTATTTCCGGCAGGACCTTCTGCGGCAAAGGCCGCTCCCACGGGACCCAGGGTGAACATTACCAGAACAGCAGCAATCATCATTTTCTTAAACATTTTTATCTCCTTGGTGAGGTTTTTCATTTTAAATCTGTTAGTTTTTCTTCAGGGTATAGGAGCCGTCGGCTTTATAATCGATGGTGGCTTCCACGTAATAAACATCAAGCTCCGGCCTGACATCTTTGACCATATAGTATCCTTCACCGCTTCTGGCGCCTGTGGAGCAGACAAAGACAAGGGGTTTGTCAGAGGGCAGGTCTTTGATCCTGGGTTCCAGGTCCTCCACCGGGATATGGCGGGCGGTTTTGAAATGGCCTTTTTCGAACTCATCTGCATCCCTTACGTCGATGAGGGTAACGGACGAGGGATTTTCAGCCAGGATCTTTTTGAACCGGTCAAGGTCAATGGAGCCTTCCACATCACCTGCTTTTACAGCCACAGCTTCGCCGCCGGTGCCGAATTGCTTTTTCCACGCCGGATACCCTGTGGTGAATACGGAAACGTTTTTGTAACCCATGGCAATGGCTTTGGCTGCAGACTTATGGCTCAATTTGCATTTAAGGCCGCCGCAATAAAAAATAATCGGTGTTGACAATTCCCTGGGCAGCTTTCCTTTAAGGGCGTCAAATTTGGAAAAGGGGATGCTGATGGCAGTGGGGATGTGGCCCTTATCATATTTGGGTTTCTTGGGCCTGGCATCCACCACCAGGGTTTTATTTTCCGCAATCTGAACGGCAACCTGCTCTGCGGTGATGGCCGGATAGGCGCCCGGCTGTTTTTTATACTCGGGGAACCCTTTGGCAAACACCTTTACATTGGTGTAGCCGAGAGCCCTGGCTTTTTTAGCGGATTTATGGCTGAGCTTGCACTTTACGCCGCCGCAGTAAAAGATAAGGAGCGCGCCTTTGTCCTTGGGCAGCATATCCGTCTTTTTATCAAATTCGGAAAAGGGGATACTGACGGCACCGGGAATAAAGCCTTTAACGTATTTGGTTTTGTACGGCCTGGAATCGATGATCATTACATCCTCGGCCATGGGAACGGACATTTTTGAAATTACATAGTCAACATCCACGATATCGTCGAACATCCAGGCCTCTTTTGCCTGGGAGGATGATACCATGAACAGGATAGCCAGACCTGTAACCAGGCCGAGAATCAATGATTTCTTTGTGAAGGGTTTCATTCTGTCTCCTAAAAATATGGGTTTTTATTCAGGGATGAGCAGATCCCTGCATCGTTTTTATCTGTTATCTGTTATCGTATGAGCAAAGGGTGTGCCAATGACGGATATGAATATTTTCAAGTTGTTAACTATCTGATATTGCAACAAAATAATGCGTATTGCGTGGCGGGGGTAATTATGGGTTTAGCCGGTTTTGTTGCCTTGGTGTTAATTCTGTGTTAAGTATGGTGCTAATGTGGTTAACAGGAGGAGATATTATGGATATCGGCGGCCAGTGGCGTCCCATCATTGATTCGGTCCAGGACGGCATTATTATTGTGGATGCCTACGGAAATTTCATCGCGGCCAACAGTTCCGCCCAGCTCATGACCGGCTATTCAGAGGCAGAGCTTAAGGGGCAATCCTGCCGGCTGCTGAATTGCACCGGGTGTGAAATCAGGGGGGAGGGGCCGGGAAAAGAGTGGTGCGGCCTGTTTTCAGCCGGAATGATCAGGGATAAAAAATGTTTGATCACCTCAGCCTCCAACAGGACCATTCCCATTGTAAAGTCCGCCACTGTCCTGTCCGGGAAAAATGGTGAAATCATCGGTGCCGTGGAGACCCTTAAAGATGTTTCGGAAAATATCCACTATAAAAACGAACTGGCATCCATCCGGCGGATGTACCACATTGATGACGGATTCCACGGGATCATCGGCCGGACACCTGTGATGATGAACCTTTATGAGCACATTGAAAGCGTAGCCGCCCTGGATACCCCGGTCATGATCCTGGGGGAGAGCGGTACCGGAAAGGAGATGGTGGCCAAGGCCCTTCACGAGACCGGAAACCGTTCGGACAGGCCTTTTATCAAGGTAAACTGTGCGGCCCTGAGCGAAAGCATCCTGGAGAGCGAGCTTTTCGGTCATGTCAAAGGGGCATATACCGGGGCGGACACCGACCGGGTGGGACGGTTTGAAGCAGCCCACAGGGGAACCATATTCCTGGATGAGATCGGGGATATCCCCCTGTCGGTTCAGGTTAAATTGTTGCGGGTACTGGAAGAGCGCATGATCCAGCGGGTGGGGGAAAACAGGTCCATCCCCGTTGATGTCCGGATCGTCACAGCCACCAACAAAAACCTTGACGCCCTGATTGCCGACGGCAAGTTCAGGGAGGATCTTTTTTTCCGGATCAATGTCTTTCCCATAACCTGCCCGCCGTTACGGCACCGGAGGGATGATATCACCCTGATTATCCAGCATTTTATTACTGTTCATGCGGAAAAAACCGGCAAGAATATCCTGGGATTCACCCCTGAAGCCATGCGTTTCATGGTGGCTTATCCCTGGCCCGGAAATATCCGGGAACTGCGTAACACGGTGGAGTATGCCTTTGTCCTGGCAAAGGGAAAAGGTATACGGCCGGAGCATCTGCCCGAGAAAATTCACGGCACTGCTTTTTTTACGCCGGAACCTGAGGCCCCGCTGCCTGAGCCGCCTGCTGCCGGTTCCACCACGGTGACGGTACACCGGACCCAGCGCCAGGAGCTGATCGATGCCCTTCACAAGGCCGGGGGAAATCAGACCCGGGCTGCAGAGATCTTAGGCGTTTCCAGGATCACCGTGTGGAAACGGATGAAAAAGTACAATGTAAAGGTAAAAAGCGTCTAAAGGCTTATACAGGCCGCATCACAGGCAATATCTATGAGTTCTGCCGCCGTGGCCATTCTGCAGGATTCGGCCAGGTCCTTCTCGCCGATAAACCTGGATTGGGCACAGGGGGTGCAGACAAGGATCGGGACCTCATGGGCCTGGAGATAGGCCAGGGAGTCATCGGCAGAATCCCCGGTGGCTGCTTTCAGGTTTTCCGCCACACCCTGGCGGGCCAGATATACCCCGTCATCCAAAAGGAAGACCGTTACATTTTTATCCTTTTTCCGGGCAACCGTTGCCAGAAAGAGTCCCCGGGTTGCCCGGTTGGGGTTATCGGTTCCGCAGGAGATGGTTATAAGAACGTTATCCGTCATTTGATGCTCCTTTCTTGAAAGTGGAACAAAGCCACAGGTGAGATTTTCCCTTCAGGTCATAAGCTATCTTGAAATGATTTGTAAAGCCACACTGTGGTAGTCTTTTTTATATCCTGGTTTTATGATACTTTGGGCGCTTAACGGAATTATCCGCAGGGGATGAGGTTAACACATGATTAACACCTGACGGATGAACCGCAGAGGTGAAGGTATTAATCATTTAAAAAAAACAGACCTAACAATCGAATAATCAAGGGGTTTGGACGGCGGATCATCAGGCACGGGTTCGACATTTCAAATCCTGGCATTATCTTTGCTGTTAACGACATAACGGAGACAAGGCCCGGGTTTTGTCTTCACCGGTAAGTAAAGGACTTAAAATGAAAAAAGAGAATATACTGGTTGTGGCCCTTGTTGCAATTGCCCTTGGCGGAATTTATCTGTTCAATGCCATGGACTCCGGGGGAAGAGGTGGTAGTGACGCCCAAACCCTTGCGGTTGCTGCCCAGGAAAAAACAGAGGGTGCCTCTGCCGGCGGCACAATGTCGCCTGCCGGAGAGTATTCAGGCATAGGCTGGAAGGACTATACCCCGGGTATGGCATTGGCCAGAAAAGAAAACAAAAGTATTTTTCTCTATTTCCATGCCCCCTGGTGTACCTATTGCACAAAGCTGAAGAAGACCACTTTCAGGGATAAGCAGGTGCTTGCCTATCTGGAGGAGAATTTCATCAGCATCCAGGTAAACACGGATGAAAATCAGGCCCTTGCCAATCAATGGCGGGTAAAGGGGCTGCCCACCATGTGGTTCCTGGAATCAGACGGCGGGAAAATCGACAGCATGCCGGGGTATGTTGAGGCAGGAAGACTGCTTCAGATCCTTAAGTACATTCATACCAAAAGCTATACTGACATGGAGTTCAATGAGTTTGTAAAACAAGGATAGTCCGGTTCCGGAATTTTTTCAGGGAGCCGGATGAAAGGCAGAACACGTATGACCCGAAAATTATCCCGGCGCGCCTTTTTAAAAGGCTCCCTCACCGCAGCAGCCTCTGCTGCGGCGGTTACCCCCCTGGCCCGGGCAGCTGATGCTGCTGCCGGACCCTCTGGCGAGCCCCTGGTAACCGTCATTAATATTGCCGATTGTACCGGATGCCAGGAGTGCGTCCATGCATGCCGCGAATCCAATGCAGGAAAATTTCCCCGCCCCCAAAAGCCCTTTCCCAGAATGTTTCCTGACCGGGTACCGGTGGAGGACTGGTCTGACAGAAAAGATGTTTCAGACCGTCTGACCCCCTATAACTGGCTGTTTATCCAACAGGCATCAGCCGTAATTAACGGCGAAGAGACTCTATTGACCATCCCCAGGCGATGTATGCACTGCGTCAATCCCCCCTGTGTAAAACTCTGCCCCTGGGGAGCTGCCAAGCAGGAGGTGAACGGGTTGTCACGGATTGATTCCGATATCTGCCTGGGCGGTTCCAAATGCAATAAAGTCTGTCCCTGGGATATTCCCCAGCGCCAGACCGGTGTGGGCCTCTACCTGGATATACTTCCCGGTTTGGCCGGGAACGGCGTAATGTACAAGTGCGACCGTTGTTTTCAGAAGATTGAAAACGGTGAGACGCCGGCATGTATTGATGCCTGCCCCGAGGGGGTGCAGACCATGGGACCGAAATCCGAGATGGTGAAAAAAGCCAAGGCCATGGCTAAAGAGATGGACGGCTATCTTTACGGGCTGGATGAAAACGGGGGAACCAATACTATTTATGTGTCACCGGTTCCCTTTGACCAGCTGGCCATGGAAACCGGTAAAGGCGTCCCCCATTTGGATCCGGTGGAAGACCGGATGGCACAGGGAACCAACCTGGCACGGGCTATGATAATTGCACCTCTTGCAGGGGCGGCAGCGGCATTTGGTAAATTCTACAAAGGGATGAAGGAGGAGGATAAATGAAAATCAAAGGGAAATTGTACGGAATCATCCTGCTCTTCATAACCCTGACCGGATTTGCCCAGATGCCGATTTTCAAACGGTACTATACTGCCGATATTCCCGGACTGGGCTGGCTGGCGGAGTTTTATGTCATCCACAGCCTCCACTATATACTGGCATCCGCACTTCTCTGCCTGGCCGGATATTCAGTTGCCGGTTTTTTGCTGAGTAAAAGGGGGCTTTCCTCCCTGACCTTCTGGGGCGGGGTCAAGACCTGGCTTATTCTGGGGCTGGTTGTCTCCGGGGGATTGATGGTGGTGAGAAATCTGCCGGGGATATATTTTTCCCATGTGGCTATTTATTTAATGAACCTTTCTCATCTGGGGTTCTGTGTGGCCCTGCTCATGGTTTCCGGATTCACCCGGGCAGCCGGCAAACCCTGGGTGCGCTGAGCCGGATTTGCCAGGCAAAAGACCGGCAGGTGGTTACCTTAAAAAGCCGGTCTTTTTGAGTTTTTCCATGATCACCTCCTTGTTAAAGGGTTTGATCACATAGCCGTCACACTTGCCCACACAGGCTTTGACTGTTTCAATATCCGAATGGGAGGTGACCATGAGAATGGTGGCCCGCTCTTCATCGTCCAGGCCCCGTTCAGCCTCAAGTATCCTGATCTGGGTCAGGACCTCGGTTCCGCTGATATCGGGCATGGAAATATCAAGGGTAATCAGATCGTAAAGTTTCCACTCTTCCAGTGCTGTTCTTACTGCACTCAAGGCTGCGCTGCCGTTCTGGACCCCCTCACAGACACCCAGTTCGCTTACGCTTTTCATCATTTTTTTTCGGCTGACAACTTCGTCATCCACAACTAGGATACGCATGTATTGGTTTTCCTTCGGGTATGTATATAGTAGGCTATGTTTTTATTTGGTGACTCAAAGTATAGCCAGTTTTTTCAGCTTTGGGAATAAGTTTTCTTTTTTAATGTCCGGGCACAGGGCAATTACATACCCCCTGTCTTATTTTACCACCCTGTATCCGGCCGGGCACGGTTTCCATTTTTTACCATAAAGGGTATATTCTTGCTTAGGGATCGCGCAATAATTAGTTCGCGTTCTGTTTGCAAAATACCCAATGTTTTAAGGTTTTTTGTCAACAGACTATGTGACGTTATTTTTGCGCGACTCCTTATGGCAGTTTTACCCTTTCAGGAGAGAATAAAATTGAAGAAAAATACCCCGCCGATTGCCCTGCTCACGGATTTCGGACAGACCGACCCCTTTGTGGGAATAATGAAAGGCGTGATTCACGGCATCCATCCAGGCACCGATATCATTGACCTGTCCCACGGAATCCGGCCCCAGGATGTTTTTCACGGCGCCTTTGCCCTGTGGCGTTCCTATGCCTGGTTTCCCAGGGGAACTGTTTTCTGTGCTGTGGTGGATCCGGGAGTGGGAACGGGCCGGCGGCCGGTGGCGGTTAAAACCCGGGACTATATTTTCGTAGGCCCGGATAACGGACTTATCTGGGCCGCGGCCGATGAAAATGGCATTGAAAAGGCGGTGTGCCTGGAAAATCCGGCCTTTTTTTTAGATGAGATATCCCGCACCTTCCATGGCCGGGACATCTTTGCGCCGGTATCCGCCCACCTTGGCCGCAAGTCAAGGATAGATGAGATGGGACCGGTAATTGATGATTTGAACAGGCTTGAGTTTCCCCTGCCTGAGCCCGGGGAGAACGGATTGATACTTACCGTGCTGGATAAAGATATATACGGTAATCTCACATTGAACATCTCTGCCCGGGATTTTCTGGAATATACAGGCCGGGTGTTTAATCTGGAGTGTAAAGGTGTAAGGATAACCCGGTTCCATGCGACTTACGCAGAGGCAGAGAAAAATATCCCCTTTATTTTAGACGGATCACACGGGCTTTTGGAAGTTGCCGTGAGAAACGGCAGTGCAGCAGAATTAACAGGCGCTTCACCGTTGGACCGGTTTACACTGGTATCAGGTAAACAGAAACCGTGTATTTGAAGCGTAGATCTTTCTTGATTCCCGGGCCTGATTATGGTAGCGCATTGTGGCGTAATAAATTAATACCACACTTATTCGTTTTAAAAGGAGAACTAAATGATACGGGTCGGTATAATCGGCGGCTCCGGTTTGGATGACCCTGATATCCTCAGGGATGCCAGGGAAATTGAGGCAGATACTCCGTATGGCAAGCCTTCCTCAACAATTAAATCCGGAAAGATAGGCAATACGGATGTCCTGATTCTGGCCAGGCACGGCCGGCAGCATCAATTCAGCCCCACCCAGGTAAACAACAGGGCAAATATCTATGCACTTCAGGTTGCAGGGGCCTCCCATATCCTGGCGACTACCGCCTGCGGCAGTCTCCGGCAGGATATCGACCGGGGACATTTTGTGATACTGGACCAGTTTATTGATTTTACACGGTTTCGTAAAAACACCTTTGCCGATTCCTTTGCAGGAGGGGCGGTGCACACGGCCATGGCCCACCCCTTTGACGAAAACCTGAGAAATAATCTCTATACCTCTGCCCAGGCCCTGGATTTAAGGGTACACAAATCCGGTTGCGTGGTGACCATTGAGGGCCCCAGGTTTTCAACCGTGGCTGAGTCTAAAATGTTCCGCCTCTGGGGAGCGGATGTGATTAATATGTCCATTGCCCCCGAAGCCATGTTGGCCAATGAGGCCGGCATACCCTATGCCGCAGTGGCCATGTCCACGGATTATGACTGCTGGAAAGAGGATGAGGCCCCGGTGACCTGGGATGAAATCCTGGAGGTATTTAATAAAAACGCAGATAATGTTAAAAACCTGCTTGTCAGGACCATTGAGAATTTATCCATTTAATTAAACCCAAAATATATACACAGGAGCGCAACAGACATTTATGGATTTAAAAGAGACCATCAGAAGTATTCCCGGCTGGCCCATTGAAGGGGTGATTTTCAGAGATTTGACCACCCTGATGCAGGATCCCGATGCATTCAGGGAGTCCTGCGACATCCTTTACAACAGGTATAAGGATGAGGGGCTGGATAAAATCGTGGGCATTGACGCCAGGGGATTCGTGTTTGGGGCGGTTCTGGCCTATAAACTGGGTATCGGATTTGTACCGGTACGTAAAAAGGGAAAACTTCCCTATGCCACCATCCAGGAGAGCTACAGCCTGGAATATGGTGAAGATATCCTTGAAATCCACGAAGATGCCATAGAAAAAGGTGAGAAGGTTATCATCGTGGATGATTTGATTGCCACCGGCGGTACTGTGGGTGCCACGGTAAAACTGGTCAACAAGCTTGGGGCGGACCTGATTGAGTGCGCCTTTGTCGTGGAGCTGCCCGATCTCAACGGCCGGGCTCAGATTCCGGGATGCAAGGTTTTTTCCATCACGGAGTTTGAAGGGGATTAATCAAAGTAATGCAGTGCCGGGGTCCCGGCTCCACACGTGTTATCCGGCGGCGTCCGCCGGATTTCCCGGCATTGCTGCCTTATCGGAGGAATTATGAAATCATTTATCCGTAAAACCGGCCGGAAAGCGGCTGGTTTAACAATATATCTTTGTATATTTATTTTTGCCGGATGTATCGGTGCCGGGTGGAGCGGGCTCCGACACAACCAGGACCTGATGGTCAGTTATAAGGAGGGCACCCTTCCTGATAACCTGAACTACTACTATTGCGGCAGATCGTCAATTCCCTATGCCGTTATCGGCATTGACAGGGCTTATACCTTTAAGGGCAAGACCTGGTTTAAAATTGAGTCCAGGGAAGACCTTTATTATAAGATAAGAAACCTGAGTGACCTTGAGCCCGGTCATATCGTGGCCTACGGTAAAGATATTGTCGGGCCTGAAGGCCAGAAAGTGGGCATCTGGTTCTCTTACTACTCCGGCACCGGGGTCAGGGTGGATGAGGGAAATAAAATCGTAGAGGTGTTTAACCCTTATAAACCAGGGTCCAGATCCATGTTCAGGGACGATTGAATTAAACCGGCTCCACCCTTTCGATCATTGCGAACACCTTAAGGGCTTTTTCAAGAAACCTGCTGCCGCCCAGCAGGGTGATGATCTGCTGCCCGTCGCTGTCCTGGCCCGATTCTACCAGGTTAAAGTCCTCCATGGTTGTCAGGTCCTGGGCGATCTCATCTTCGGGTTTTACAAGTGCCTTGGCCACTGCGGAAAGGGTGGGGCCATAGGTTAATTCTGTACTGCCGTGAACCCTCAGTAAGTCAAGGATCCGGGCAATCCGCTCCAGGGTGGCCGGCCTGCCGCACTCATGGGTGGAAAACTCATTGAGCCTGTGGGCAATGGCCACCAGACAGGCGGATATCACCCTGGGACTTTTGTTCAGGTACTGCTCAAACACCTCTTTGGGAATACGGATGATCTGTGACTCTTCCAGGGCCGTGGCTGTGGCTGAGCGGGTATGGTTCCCCGTGAGCAGTGCAACCTCTCCGAATACCGCCTGCTCCCCCAACACCGTCAATACGGACTTCTTGCCACCCCTTCCAATAGAAATCTCCACCTCACCGGACTTGATCACATAGGCGGCATACCCCCTGGCACCTTTTGAAAAAATTGTCTCGCCCTTACCATAGTGCTGGATCTGAAACCCCTCCATTTTTGAAACGGGCTCAGGGTCGGGTTTGTTTTTAATGTACTCGGTAAAAGGGGTAAACTGGGTGCTCATGTTTTGCCTCGCGCTCGCATGGGTTTTAATTGACAGATCTGATTCTTATATTCAGGAAAAAAAACAAATTGCAACAAAAAAAGCCGGATCACCCGGCGCGATAATTAACCGGATTGTAACTTTTATTGTACATATACCCTAAAAAAGGATACTAATGTAAGTATTCCTGTGAACAGCACAGGCTTTTTTAACCCCCAAAAGGGAGATAGATATGAACGACAACGGCGGTTCGCCCAGCAGCATTGACTTTATAGTCGATAAAGAGAACCTTTATCGCGAAGAAACCATCACGGATCTGAAAATTGCCACCATAAGGCAACTTATCCCCATCAAGACAGACGGATCCGACGACACTGAAAGAGAAGCCATTTTTATCGGAAGCACCCAGCTGGGCACTCCCCAGGGACCGATCCCCATGCAGGCCAAACTGGAGGCCAGTTCCTTTGAGCAGGCCATGGAAGTCTTTCCCAAAGCCATGGAAGAAGAGACAAAAAAGGTAATTGAAAACTTAAAACGGATGCATGAACAGCAGAAAAAGGCCAATGATTCAAGGATCATTATGCCCGGCATGCAATAATAAGCCATATCTGAATATATCCTCAAAAAAGCCATGGAACCTGCCTGTAAACAAGGCCGGATCTCATGGCTTTTTTTTGCGTGATCCCATAATTGACACTTTGTCTGGATTCCATTAGAATCACAGATACCAAGCACACGCAAATTACAAAAAAACCGCCTGTTTGACTCCACCTTATCGCCCCTGTAACCGCATATGAGGAAATATGGTGAGAAACCCTGCACATGTATTCAGGTACTATCAGGATAATCCACTGACCTTCAGGTTATTGGTTTACATACTTTTATGCAGCTCCGCCGTTACCCTGTGTGCCACGGTTTTTCAGATTGCAGTGGATTATAGAAAAGATGTCAGGGACATCCGGACCAGGCTGATGGAGGTTGAGATCAGTCATGCCAGGACCATTGCCGTTGCGGTCTGGAATTTCAACGATGAGCAGATTCATAATCTCATGGGAGGGATTCTGGCGCTGCCGGATTTTGAGTATATGGAAATCGTCACTAAAACAAATGATTATCGTGCAGGTGAGAAAACAGAAAAAATGTCCATTTCCCATCAGTTTGAACTGCCAAGGATCGAACCGGAAGAGTACCTTGGCACCATATTGATTACAGCCAGCCTGGAGGCGGTATACCGCAGGATCAAGGAGCGGGTCCTGATCATTCTTGGCAGCCAGGCAGTGAAAACCTTTGTGGTCTCCTTCTTCATTCTTTTTATTCTCCGTCATCTGGTGACCCGCCACCTGAAGGCCATGGCTGAGTTTGCAAGGCTCCTGGATTTCAAAAAACCGGGGCAGAAGGAAGAGGAACGGTTTTTAAAGCTGAACCGGGGGAAAAATAAGGTGGAGGATGAACTTGACCGGGTAACGGAAGCCATCAACCAGATGATCGGGAACCTGTCCAAAGCGGCAAAGGAAATGGAGACCCAGGCAAGGATCCAGGGTGAACTTGACGCCGGGGCCATCATTCAGAAGGCCTGTACCCCTGAAATCCTTCCGGAACTGAAAGGGTATGAACTGGCCGCAGGGTTCCATCCGGCAAGGGAGATGAGCGGCGATTATCTGGATACCCTGATCATTGATAACCGGTATGCGGTGCTGGTGGTGGCTGATGTGTCGGGTAAGGGGGTCTCTGCCGCCATGTACGCCAATATTACCCGGGTGCTTCTCCGGGATAAGGAAACGCTTCAGATTTCACCGTCCATGCTGTTGACCGCGTTAAACCGCAGCCTGAGAAAAGAATTCCATGCCAATCATTTTCTCACCATGGGATATATGGTGGTTGATTTGAAAAACAGCACCCTGACCTATGCCAGTGCCGGGCATGAACCCTTTATCCTGATCCGTGAATCTGACGGGGAAATCAGCTATTTAAAACCCTCCGGCTATCCCTTTTCAAGGCTCCATGCCGATATTTTTGACCAGCGCCTGGTCCAGGAGTCCATTGATATGCACCCCGGGGACCTTGTTTTCGCCTATACGGACGGGCTGACGGATGCGGAGAATCCGGAAGGGGAAATGTTTGGTGAACACCGGCTGGTCAGGGAACTGAAAAAGTTGCGCCGGCTGCCGGCGGAAGATATATCCCGGGCGCTGCATGGACGGGTGCGGGCATTTTCCGGGGCAGCGGCCCAGACCGACGATATCACCATGATTGTTTTAAAAAAACAGGCCATGGATCATAAAGCAGAGAAAAGAACAGATAATAAAGAGGAGGAATTATGCCATGCTGCTGGAAAATGAGCAAAACGAATTGATGGCGTTTATGGCAAAAGAGGGAGACGCCCTTGGGCTGGATCCGGAGAACATCCGGACCATTACCATGGAAACCGAGGCCAGTCTGAAATTTACCTTTCCCAGCCATACCTCGCACCTGGAGTTGATCCGGTTGGTGTCGACCCGGGTTGCCGCCTATGTGACCTCATTTACCGAGGAAAACCTGGACGATATCGGGCTTGCCATGGATGAGGCCTGTACCAACGTGATGAGCCACTCCTATGAAAATGGCCAGAACGGGGGGATTCTGGTGAACTTTACCCTGGCCCGGGACAGGATCACAATAGATATAATTGATGAAGGGGAGAAGGGGCAATCCTTTAATATTGAGGAATTGTCACCGGTTGACAAGGAGGAGTATCTCCGAAACCTCTCCCGCGGGGGGCTGGGAGTTCACCTGATAAAGAAGATCATGGATGAGGTCAAATACACGGTGTCCCCCGGGGTTCACAACTGCCTGCACATGGTCAAACATGCCGGTTAGGTCCGGCGGTTAGACCCGGCGGCCGGATATTGCTGAACAGGATGGAATCCAAAGGGGGGAAGGAGGCAAAACAAAAACCATGAAAACATTAAGCATCACGCAGACAAAAAAAGAGACGGTGGAGATCATTACCCTGGACGGTATCCTTAATGCCGATACCGCATCCCGGCTGGATGACCTGCTCAAAGAGTTGTCAGGAGCAGCAAGACCCTGCCTGCTCCTGGATGTGGAAAATTTAAGCTATATTTCCAGTGCGGGAATCGGGTGTTTTATCGGGATCATTAAACTGATCCGCACAAAAAAGGGGGATATTCATTTTTTAAACATGCAGCCCAAGGTCCAGCGGGTCTTCCGGTTACTGGACATGGAGGATTTTTTCCGGTTTTACACAGATTTTGAAACAGCCGTAAAGGGGTTTGATACTTAGTGGAGCGGCCATGACAAATCCGGAAGATGCCATACAAAAGGACCTTGACAGGAAAGTTCAGCTCCTGGATACCCTGTCCGAGTTTGCCAGAGCCCTGAGCAAGGCAGGGTCCTTCCGGAAGATCTTTGATGCCATCATGCTCACCTGCATGGGGCAAAAAGGGATCGAGGTCACGGCCACGCTGATCGTGCGGCCGGACCGGCCCGATGTATTCCAGGTGAAATCCACCAGGGGGCTGGCAACTGACCTGACCGGGATGGAGGTCGCACCGTCAACGGATATACTGGCGGTGCTTTCCGCAGAGAAATCAGTCATCATAACAGAGGAAAAATTTTCAGCCGGAGGTGTTGAAAACGACTGGATCCGGACCCTGGACTCCCGGCTGCTCATGCCCATTTTTTTCCAAAACACCATGAACGGCATCCTGTCCTGCAGCCGGAAACTTTCAAACAAACCCTATACCAGGGAGGACATCAGCTTTCTTGAACTCATCACCACCCATGCCGGTGTGGCCATTCAAAATATCCGGATGCTCAAGGAAGAGGCTGAAAACCGCAGACGCCTTGAACGCAAAGTTTTTGAACTCCAGGCCATGGATGAGGTTAACACCTCCCTTGCAGCAACCCTTGAGCCCGAAGAGGTTTGTACCCGGCTGCTGCTGACGGTCACCGGATACCTGGCCGCCGAATCCGGGACTGTTTTTCTGAAGGATGGCAGCACCGGTCACGGATATGTACAGGTGACCGGGACAGGGGCCGCGACCGGAACCGGATCCCGGCGGTTTGAGATAGATCCGGATCAGATTCCGGATCTTTTAAAGTTGAAATGGTGCCTGCCCGGCAGCAATCTACCTGAAGGGATAGATATGATGCTTTCAAACCCGGGCATCAGGCTCTGCTTCCCGATTAAGGGGGAAAAACGGGTGCAGGGGTTCTGTTTTTTCGGCCCTAAAGCCACGGGATCGGCCTTTCAGGAGCCTGAACTGAACCTGGCCGCCATGCTGGTACAGCAGGCCCTGTCCCCTATCCGGAAAAGCCTGCTGTACCAGGAAGTTGAGCAGCGGGTTATCCAGAGAACCGCCCAGCTGGAGGCCGCCACCCAGGCCAAAAGCGAATTCCTGGCCAATATGAGCCATGAGATCCGAACACCGATGAACGGTATTATTACTGCTTCGGACCTGGCTTTGGGGGAGGAACATTCACCTAAAATCGGCCATTTTTTGAAAATCATCAGCTCGTCAGGGCATTCCCTGATGCGGATTATCAACGATATTCTTGATTTTTCAAAAATTGAAGCGGGAAAACTGGAACTTGAGGTGGCGCCGTTCCGTCTGGACCTGTTCATCGATAATCTCATTAATGCCTTTGTGGCCACAGCCAATGACCGGGACATTGAACTGATCGTGGATCTGGATCCGTCAATCCCGAACCTGCTCATGGGTGACTCCCTGAGAATCCAGCAGATAATCACCAACCTGATAAGCAATGCATTGAAGTTTACCAACCCGGGCGGTGTGGTTACAGTGATATTTGACAGCCGTGCCCGGGGGCAGAACAGGATTCATTTATCCTGCCTTGTGAAAGATACGGGGATCGGCATGAGCCCTTCGCTTACGGCAGAGCTTTTTAAACCCTTTGCCCAGGCAGATGCCAGCACCACCCGTAAATACGGGGGAACGGGGCTGGGACTCACGATCAGCCGTCAGCTTATCGAGAAGATGGGGGGGAAAATTTCAGTTGAAAGCACCCCGGGCCAGGGCAGTGCCTTTAGATTCTCCCTGCCCCTTGACACCAGGCCTTCCCGTGCCGGAGGGCAATACCTCATGCCCCGGGGCCTGGCAGACCTTTCTGCCCTGGTGGTGGATGATAATGAAGACAACCGCAGGATTCTATCAAAGCTTCTCTCCGGATTCGGAATCAGGAACAGGGCGTTGTCAGGCGGGGAAGAAGCGCTTGAGCTTATCTCGGCACAAGGGGCTGATACCGGGTTTGACCTGCTGATCATTGACGGGAATATGCCGGGAATGAGCGGGCTGGATTTGATTGCGCAGGTTCGTGAGATCCCGTCAATGACTGCCAAAATTCTACTGATGGCTCTCTTTGATGTCCGGGACCTTGAAAAAGAGAGCAAGATCGACGGCGTGGTGTATAAACCCGTAAAACCGTCCACACTTTATAATGCTGTGCTGGAGGTTTTCGGCCGGCGAATCAGGGATGACCATTCCCGTCCGGTTCAATCCGCCCCTGCATTTCAGGACCGGATTGAGGGGATTCGCATTCTGCTGGCCGAAGATAACCTTACCAACCAGGATATTGTCCGGGCGGTTCTGGATAAGGCCGGGGTCAAACTGACCATTTGCAATAACGGCAAAGAGGCGGTGGCAGCACTTGAAACCGGTTCTTTTGACCTGGTGCTCATGGACATACAGATGCCGGTAATGGACGGATATGAGGCCACCGGGATGATCCGGAAAAAATCACGGTTCCCGAAAATACCCATTATTGCCATGACTGCCCACGCCATGAAAGGGGATGCTGAAAAATGTCTGGCAGCGGGCATGGACGGCTATATTGCCAAACCCATTAACCAGGAGCTTCTGTTTGAAACCCTGTGGCGGTTCACCAGGGGGAAAACCAGCGGCATTCAGCCTGAATCATCCAGGCCCGCGGGGGGGCGTTCCGGACTTGAGTCCTGCCTGCCCCATTACCTGCCCGGCCTGGATCTTGACGCGGCGCTGAAGGTGGTCCGGATCTCTCCGGAATCGTTTAAACGTATCCTGCTCCGTTTTTTCAAGAAACATGAGGAAAATAATACTCTCAGGCAATTTGGGGTCCTGATGGAGAAAAATGACCTGGAAGGGCTGGGCGTGCTTGCCCATACAATAAAGGGGGTCTGCGGCAGCATGGGGGCCCCTGAGCTGGAACAGACCACCCGGAAGCTTGAAGAGGCGTGCAAGGGGAAAAAGTCCCGCTCAGATATCGCCCGGCTCACCAGGGACTGCATTGCCGCGTTTTCCAGGGTCATGGACTCCCTGCGTACCCTTGACGCTGCGGAGAACCGGGATACCGCCAGTGGGACCGCGTCCGAAGA
>JAKSAX010000275.1 GCA_022361395.1 Desulfobacterales bacterium
AGAAGAGATTGATTCCCGGTCTGTAGAGACCTTTTTAAGGGATGCGGTTCCGGACCTGACCGGGCCAGTGGAGATATCCCAGTTTCCCAGCGGGTTTTCAAACCTCACCTACGAGATCAGGAGCGGCAGCCGCAGGATGGTGCTGCGCAGGCCGCCCATCGGGGCCAAAGTGGACAAGGGGCATGATATGGAACGCGAGTTCCGGGTGTTGTCCGCCCTGTATCCTGTTTTCCCCAGGTGCCCGCGCCCCCTGGCATACTGTGATGACAGCGGACTTATCGGCGCACCGTTTTTTGTTATGGAGAAGCTGTCCGGAATTATCCTCCGGAAGGACCTGCCGGAGGGCCTTGAATTCCCGGAATCCCGGGCGCGGCAGCTCTGCGAAAACCTTACCGATACCCTGGCGGAGATCCACGCCATTGATATGGAGGCTGCCGGGCTTGCATCCATTGGAAAGCCGGAGGGATATGTCCGGCGCCAGGTAGAGGGATGGAGCGGGCGGTACCGCAAGGCCGGAACCGAAGATGCCCCGGACTGTGAGGCTGTCATGGAATGGCTGGCAGATAAGATGCCGGCTGACACGGACAGCCCGGTCATGGTTCATAATGACTACAAGATGGACAACCTGGTGCTGGACCCCGGGCAGCCGGACCGGATCACCGGGATCCTGGACTGGGAGATGGCCACTTACGGGGATCCCCTCATGGACCTGGGCAACAGCCTGGCCTATTGGGTGGAGGCCGGTGATCCGGAGGAACTGCAGATGATGCGGACCATGCCCACCAATCTCCCCGGCGCCCTGACCCGGCAGCAGATCATTGAGCGTTACGGGGAAAAGACCGGCCGGGATGTGGGAGAATTCGAATACTATTATTGTTTCGGGCTGTTCCGGCTGGCCTGTATCGCCCAGCAGATTTACAACCGGTACTTCCACGGACTGACAAAGAACAAGCGGTTTGCCATGCTCATCTTCGGGGTCCATGCCCTGGAAAAAACCGCCATGCAGATTATTGAACAATCCAAACTATAGGAGAGGCAAATATGAAAGAGTTCAATCTTGACGGAAAAGTGGCAGTGATTACAGGTGCAAGCCGCGGCATCGGCCTGGCAGCCGCAAAAAAACTGGCAGAATGCGGTGCGGTCTGCATCCTGGTCAGCCGTAAAATCGAAAGCCTTGAATCGGCTGCTGCTGAAATCAGGGAAGCCGGCCACAAGGCCGAACCCATGGCCTGCCACACCGGATACCCCGAACAGATCCAGGCCCTGTACGAAAAGATAATGGAGGCCCACGGCCGTCTGGACATCCTGATCAACAACGCTGCCACCAATCCCCATTTCGGGGAGATGGTCGATGCGGATGAGGGGATCTGGGACAAGACCCTTGATGTAAATATCAAGGGGCCTTTTTTCATGACCAAATACGCGGTTCCCCTGATGACCGAAGGGGGGGCTATTGTCAACGTGTCCTCGGTTAATGCGGTACGCCCCGGTTTTTTCCAGGGGGTCTACTCTGCAACCAAGGCCGCCCTGGTCAACATGACCCAGACCCTGGCAAGGGAGTTGGCTCCCCGGGGCATTAGGGTCAATGCCCTGCTGCCCGGACTTACCAACACCAAGTTTGCCTCTGCCATTA
>JAKSAX010000532.1 GCA_022361395.1 Desulfobacterales bacterium
GATTATCTACGTGTTACTCACCCGTGCGCCACTCTACTCAGGATTGCAAGCAATCCCTTTCTCGTTCGACTTGCATGTGTTAAGCACGCCGCCAGCGTTCATTCTGAGCCAGGATCAAACTCTCCAGTTATAATCCTTTTACTAAAACTTGTCGGCCTCTTGCCTTGTTCTGCAACAAAGCTGAGACCCGCTCATTTCTTCTTCACTGACCAATTTTCAAAGATCAAAAAAAATCTCCCCGGTGAAGCCCCAAGTGGGTTCCCCCGTGAAGACCGCGCTAATATGCATGTTTTTTTCACTTCTGTCAAACACTTTTTTAATATTTCTTAAATTATTTATTCTGGTCCTGTTCTTTTTTTAATAATTGCTCCTTGAACAGGTGTTGATTACCCTTTATAGTAAACGGATTTAACACAAACAAAACCAATTGAAATTCAAAGGAAAATTCATAATGAGCGTCATAGATCTGAGAAGTGATACCGTAACCTGCCCCACCCCTGAAATGAAAACGGCCATGATGAACGCTCCTGTGGGAGATGATGTATATGGTGAAGACCCCACCATAAACTTTCTGGAAGAAAAGACAGCTAAACTGACCGGAAAAGAGGCCGGGCTGTTCTGTTCATCCGGGACCCAGTCCAATCTTCTGGCTTTGCTGACCCATTGCGGACGCGGGGATGAATATATAGTCGGGCAGACCGCCCATACCTATAGATATGAGGCAGGCGGCGCAGCAGTGCTCGGCAGTATCCAGCCCCAGCCCCTTGATTTTGAACCGGACGGCAGCCTGGATCTGGATAAGGTTGCCCGGTTTATCAAACCGGATGATTATCACTTTGCCAGGACCCGCCTGCTCTGCCTTGAAAACACCACAGGCGGCAAGGTGCTGTCCATGGAATACCTGAAGGCAGCCCATGCACTGGCAGCCTCCCATGACCTTGGTTTTCACCTGGACGGGGCAAGGGTTTTCAATGCTGCGGTAAAACTGGGCATGGAGGTCAGAGAGGTGGTCCGCCACTTTGATACGGTGTCGTGCTGTCTGTCAAAGGGACTGGGAGCTCCTGTAGGCTCCGTTCTTTGCGGACCAGAGGCCTTTATTGGCCAGGCCCGGAGATGGCGGAAGATGCTCGGCGGGGGCATGCGCCAGGCAGGGATACTGGCCGCTGCCGGGATCTATGCCCTGGACAATCATGTTGACCGGCTGGCCGAGGATCATGCCAATGCCCTGCGCCTGGCTGAAGGCCTGGCTGATATAAAAGAGATAAATGTGAATCCGGATAGGGTTCAGACCAACATGCTCTTTGCCGAAATCGGGAAGAAGATTGATGCCCTGGCCGGTCATCTGGAGGCAGAGGGGATCATCATTGACCGGGCGGAGCACCTGCGGCTGGTCACCCACCTGGATGTGGATGCAGAGGGCATAGAAAAGACCATCCGGGGATTCCGTTCTTTTTACGGCAAATAAGCCTCAGGAATCGTTACAGAATAACTTGGTCTAATTTGTTTTCAAAAACCCTTAAAAGCCTGGGTCTTTTGAAAACAAAAAACCAAGTAATTTTGAAGCCGATCCTTATCGCATAAACCGCTGGGGAAAATCGGTGATGATGCCGTATGCCCCGGCGGTTACAAAGCGCATGTAATCATGGGGATCGTTAACGGTAAACAGGTTGACCTGTTTTCCCCCGGACTTCAGCTCCCTGAGCTGTTTGGGTGTAATCAGCCTTGAGTTGATATTGAGCACCGGGAACTCTTCATTGGTGAATACAGGGGCGTTGAAATTCAAGGGGACATCATCATCCCAGCCCACCAGGGCCTGGATTTCAATCTCAGGCGCCCTGTCCCTTACCCACCGCAGCCAGCCGTGGTTAAAGGATGAAATCACGACCCGGTTGTGACCGATGCCGGCCCTGGCAATCTCCGCCAGGGTCCGTGAGGCAACAAAGTGGAGTTCAGGTTCATTGCCATGATCCTTGAGTTCAATATTGATCTGCCAGGAGAGTTCCCGGGTCAGCACCAGGCCGTCATAAAGGGATGGAATGGTTTCCCGTTTAAAGAGGGCAAGGTCCGGCGGCTCGACCTGCTCAAGGGTTGAAAAAGGATCTGTCCGTTCAAAAAAGGATCCTGCATCCAGCAGTTCCAGCTCCGGCAGGGTATAGGCATCCAACCGGTCCATGCCACCGGGTTTTTCAGGATCGTAGGCAAACATCTCAGGCGCATTGGTACACCGGGTAAGGGTATCGTCATGGAACAGGACCAGATGTCCGTCCAGGGTCAGACTGGCATCGGTTTCCCAGCGGTGGGCACCAAGTTTGTGCCCAAGACGGGCCGCTGCCAGGGTGTTTTCCGGGGCCAGGCTTCTGGCCCCGCGGTGGGCAATAATTTCAACCATATCATTCCTGTTGTCAGCAGATGGTTTCACCGCTGCGCTGATCAATGGGTATATAATCACTCAGGGTTTCACCGGTGTAGATCTGCCTGGGCCTTGAAATCTTCATCTCCGGATCCGAGGTATCCTCTTTCCACTGGGCAATCCACCCGGGCAGGCGTCCGATGGCAAACATCACCGTAAACATATCCGTTGGGATCCCCAATGCCCGAAGCACGATACCGGAGTAAAAGTCCACATTGGGATAAAGGTTTTTCTCCTTAAAATAGGTATCTTCCAGGGCAACCTCTTCCAGCTTCCGCGCGATATCCAACAGTGGATCCTCCCGCTTGACCTTTGACAGAACGATATCACACATCTTCTTCATAATCTTTGCCCTGGGGTCGTAAGTTTTGTAGACCCTGTGCCCGAAGCCCATAAGACGGAAATCATCCGCTTTATCCTTGGCCCTGGCAACACATTGTTCAATGGTCATCCCGTCTCTCTGGATCTGTTCCAGCATCTGGATAACGGCCTGGTTGGCACCGCCGTGAAGCGGCCCCCACAGGGCAGAGATACCGGTGGAGATGGCTGCATAAATATTCACCTTGCTGGATCCCACCACCCGAACGGCTGTGGTGGAGCAGTTCTGCTCGTGGTCGGCATGAAGAATCCAGAAAACATTCAGTGCCCTTACAAGATCGTCATCTACCCTGTAGGGCACCACCTCCGAATCAAACATCATATTCAAAAAGTTGGCGCAATAGCAGAGGTCCGGCCTGGGATAAACCACCCGCTGGCCCGTGGAGATCCTGTATGCCATGGCAGCCATGGTCCTGATCTTAGAAATGATCTGCAGATAGGTTCTGTTCATCTCCTCATCAAGCTCCATGAGTTCCGGGTAAAAACTTCTCATGGCATTGACCATTGCGGATAAGATCCCCATGGGATGGGCCTTGGGCGGATAATTCCGGTAAAACAGCCGCATATTTTCATGGATGGGCGAAAAGTCATTGAGATAAACAGAGGTCCGTGTCAACTCCTCCCGGGTGGGCAGTTTACCCGTAATCAAAAGAAAAGCGGTCTCCACAAAGGTGGAGTGCTCTGCCAACTGTTCGATGGGAATTCCCCGGTACCGAAGGACCCCCTGCTCTCCGTTCATAAAGGTGATCCTGCTTCTGCAGGCACCGGTGTTGCCGTAACCGGGATCAAAGGTGATACAACCTGTGTTCTGCCGCAGCCCTCTGATATCAATGGCTTTTTCTCCTTCTGACCCTTCAATTACAGGCAGGATAATTTCTTTCCCGTCAATGATAAGCGTAGCTGTTTCTGCCATATAACCTCCTTAAGGCGGATTGCCCTTGGTTTTGAACGAAATTGTTAGGGAGAGTTTTCCTTAAGGAGATATTTCCTTAAGGAAAACAACTTGAATAAATCGAACCTGGATCAGCGGAACGTTCTCACAGCCGGGGAGAGGCGAAAGATGCCCCTCTAGGATACTCCCGGAACTGTATAGGTTTTGCAGGATCCGCCTGAGCAGGTCCGTTCCTGGGTATGGACACCCTGGGCGCCGCCGCCGGAAGCGGAATCCCCCATGGTGTAATTTGTTTTGGATACCACCCGCTGGAATTCTTCGGATTTGCATTTGGGGCAGTTTAACTCTTTATCATCATCAGATCCCATGACGATTACTTCAAAAAATTCTTCACACTTGGTGCATTTAAACTCAAAAATAGGCATTCTAACTCCTTAGGCGCTAAAAACAATGCACATGGGAAATACTCCCATATGCAATTTACAATAGTTCACTAATATAACCACCTTTAGGAATTTGTCAAGCCGAAGCTGTGTGAAGCAGTTCCCGCGCATGGGTGCGGGTGGCCTCTGTGATCTCCCGGCCGCCTATCATCCGTGCGATTTCCTCCACCCGCTCATCTTCACTGGAAAGGGGAATGATTGATGTGGCGGTCCTGTCCTTGACCACCTGTTTGAATATCCTGTACTGATGGGCGCCGTAACGGGCAATCTGGGCCAGATGGGTGATACAGATAACCTGGTGAAGATCCCCCAGTTCCCTGAGCTTAAGCCCGACTTTTTCCGAGGTTGCACCGCCGATGCCTGAATCCACCTCGTCAAATACCAGGGTTTCAAGGGACTGGCCTTTGGAAAGCACGGCTTTGAGCGCAAGCACAATCCGGGAAAGCTCTCCGCCCGACGCTATCTTCGCCAGGGGTTTCGGCGTCTCCCCCGGGTTGGGGCTGAGCAGGAATCCCACCCGGTCCATTCCTGTGGGAAAGATCTTTTCATTATCCCGGGTTGTAATGTCGGCAGGGTTGTCCGAAGCAAGGGTGGAAAAAGCCACCTCAAATCTGGCACGGCCCATTTCCAGCGCCCCGAGCTCGGCCTGCGCCAGACGGGAGAGGGCAATCCCCTCTTTTTTCCGGCGCATGGACAGGGCCTTTGCCTTCTGCCTGATGTCGGATTCAAGCCCGGAAAGCTCTTTTTCAAGACGCCGGATTTTTTTCCCCAGCCCAAGGTTCTCTTCAAGATCTGCCGACATGGCGTGATATTGCTCAAACAGGGATTCCAGGCTTCCCCCGTATTTGCGTTTGAGCTTTGAAATCAGATCCAGGCGCTGATCCACGATCTCCAGGGATTCCGGATCCAGGTCAATGGTATCGGTATAATGCCGGAGATCGGAAATCATATCCTGAAGGTCAAATGAGACCGCATCCAGACGGTCACCCAGTTTTTTCAACTGACCGTCACTGGCCCCGTACCGCCGGAACCGGTCCGACAAAGAGGATATCCGTTCCAACAGGGCACCCTCGCGGTCGTAGATTTCATGGATAGCCCCGTTCACCGTTTCAAAAATCTGGCTGGCATTCTGGAGCCGCTCTCTTTTTCGGGCAAGGGTTTCATCCTCGTCCGGCTGAATATCGGCAGCCTCTATCTCATCCACCTGGAATTGCAGAAGCGCCTGTTCCTTTTCAGCGGCTTCTTTCCTGGTCTCTAAGGCCTGAATCTCCTTTTTAAGGGGCTGGATCTTCTTGTGAAGCGTGGCCACCTCTTTGCGAAGGTCAAGGGTATTGGCAAATTCATCCAGGATATCCAGGTGGTTCTCCTCTTTGAGAAGCCCCTGGTGGGCATGCTGGCTTGAAATCCCTGCCAGGTTGACCGTCACCTGCTTAAGAAGGTCCAGCGTGGACTGGCGTGAGTTGATATACACCCGGCTCTTGCCGCTGCTTGAGATCACCCTGCGGATGATCAGGCCGTCTTCCCACTCCATTCCCTGATCCTTCATGACCCGGGCTGCGTGGGAATCCTCATCAATTTCAAAAAACGCTTCAAGCTCCGCACTCTCTTTCCCGGTGCGGACCAGATCCGCAGATGCCCTGGACCCAAGCAGCAGGTTTACCGCCTCAATGATAATGGATTTACCGGCCCCGGTTTCACCGGTAAGGATGGAAAGACCGGCGTTGAACTCAATGCGGATATCTTCAATGATCGCAAAGTTTTTTATGGCCAGAGCGCTTAGCATACAGCCTCCTTGCAAAGGTAAACCCCGAATAAGCCCATGCCACGGCCATGGCAGCCAGCAGTCTCGGAATCCATAGCCAGAATACGGGAATACCCAGGGGCAGAAACAAGGCCGGATCCTCTATCATGGCATGGTTCACCCCGATGGACAGGTGGAGCCTGGTCAGGGATTCTTTATCATATGCCCCTGTTTTTGCTTCATCCACAATAACGGCGGACCCGTAGGCCAGGCCGAAGAACGCAGCCGTCATCCAAAGCATGGCGCAGGATTTATCCAGGCCCATGAGGGTAACCACAGGGGAAAAAATCCGGGTGACAGCTTCAATGATGTGAAAGGTTTTGGCAAGCTCCAACACCACCATCAGCGGCATGATGATACAGAGGATCTGGAGGCAGAGCCGTCCCGTGCCCGCTGCCCAGTCAGCCAGCATGGGCCCCATGGCACCCACGGTGGTATCATGGACCTGGACTGCCGCAGCACCCGTCATTTCAGGGCTGACACCCATTAATGCCCCGCAGATAAAGGTAACGGCAAAGGCCATGACCAGCCGGAACACTGATGCCATGAAAAAACTGATACCGGAGTTGGCCTGAACCAGGCTCTCCTGGATCAGGTTATGGGAAATCAGTGTGAAGATGGCAATCAGGGTCATGTGGTCCATTGAAAAGGACATCACCGAGAGTGCGGCCACGGTCCCGTAGATCCCGGTAAACAGGCCGATGACCAGCACCACTGCCGCAGAGGCCGGCAGGTGGATCAGGGTCATCAGGGGTTCCAGCAGGAAATCAAGATGATACAGCACCTTGAAGTGGACCATCAGCGCCGTCAGAAAAGAGATGGGAATTAAAATTTTTAAGAGCCAGACAAGGCCTGTCCACCCCTTTTTCAGCCCTGTAACAATACTGGTTTGAACGCGTTGGGAAACAGGTTCCGCCGGTTCAGCGTTTTGGGGTATCATGGGTCGGGGGATCTAGGTTCTTTTTCACGGTTTCATTAACTGTCGCGTGGATATCCTTAAAGGATTCATGTATATTGGAAGGCGACAATCTGCCCATCTCAATGAACTTGACAATGATTTCCTTGGTGGTCCGCAATATCTGTTCGTCTATGGATTTCATAAAAAAGATGAATACCAGAACCAAAGGTTGAGGTCAAGATTCGTTTGAGCCGGATCAAGATTTAACCCGTTTTTGTATTGCCATGAAAAATAAAGTGGTTATAATACGAATCCTTAAGTTTGGTTTAAATTATGAAAGGCAGTCCCCGAGATATGGAAGAAGAGAAAACAATGCATAACGACATTCACACCCTGACCTGGGAAGGCAAGGAAATCCTCCTCATCGGCACGGCCCATGTATCCCGCCACAGCGCGGAACTGGTCACGGATACAATTGAGGAAACCCGGCCCGATGCCGTGTGTGTAGAGTTGTGCAACACCCGCCTCGCCTCTATCCAGGATGCGGACCGGTGGCGGAACATGGACATTGTAAAAATCATCAAGGAGAAAAAATCCCTGATGCTCTTTATGAACCTGCTGCTCTCCTCATTCCAGAAAAAGATCGCCGACCGGTTTGATATCAAACCCGGCCAGGAAATGATCAATGCCCTTGCATCGGCCAAAAACGTGGGTGCAGAGGTGGTGCCTTCCGACAGGGAAATCCAGACCACTTTATCACGGGTGTGGCGGGGCATGGGATTCTGGGAGAAGATGAAACTTGTCTTCTCAATGGTGTTTTCATTTGGCCAGTCCGACGATATCAAGGAAGAGGATATCGAGAAGATGAAGCAGGAGGACATTCTCCAGTCCCTGTTGTCCGATGTGAAGGAGGCACATCCCATTATCGAGAAGGCCCTGATAGACGAGCGGGACCAGTTCCTTGCCGAACACATCCGGTCGGCACCGGGTGAAAAAATCGTGGCCGTTGTCGGTGCTGCCCATGTACCGGGGATCAAGCGCTATATAAACCAAGGCACGCCCATTGACGTGGCCGCCCTGAATGAAATCCCTCCGGCGGGCAATACGGGAAAAGTGTTGAAATGGCTGATTCCCGGACTGATTCTCCTGTTGTTTGGACTAGGGTTCATGATGGGAACCGGTAAAGACATGATCCTGATCTGGATCCTGGCAAACAGCGTATTTGCCGGTATCGGGGCACTGGCGGCCATGGCACATCCCTATACCATTGTCTCTGCCGTTCTGGCAGCCCCCCTGACCTCGTTGAACCCCATGATTGCCGCGGGTTGGGTGTCCGGGCTTGTTGAGGCCACCTCCAGGAAGCCGAAGGTAAGGGACCTTGAGGCCATTCCCCATGACATCACCTCTGTAAAAGGCTTCTGGCGCAACAATGTCACCCGTATTCTACTGGTGGTCATCTTTACCAACCTGGGATCCTCCATCGGCACCATGGCGGCGGTTCCCTTTTTTGTAAAACTCATATCCTGACACAGGCGCCGCCTTAGGCAGATCCAGGTTTCAGATCCGGTGTTTCAACTTGCTTTCACTCTTTAATGCAGTTATACTGACCAGACTTGTTGGCACAGCATATCCTGCCAGATAATATAGTAAGTAAAAAGCAATCGGAGTTCGCCATTAATGAAGGTATTTGTTGCCCGGCAGCCTGTCTTCAATTCCCGGAAAAAAATATTCGGATACGAATTACTATTCCGCCTGGGACTGGAGAACTCCTTTCCCGATATTGACGGGTCCACCGCCACCTCAAGCGTATTGTCCAGCACCTTCTTTTCCTTTGAGCTCAACGATATCCTGTCCGGGAAACCCGGCCTGATAAACTTTACCAGGGACCTGCTGGTAAAGCAGACACCGCTGCTCTTCCCAAAGGAACATATCATTATCGAGGTTCTGGAAGACATCGAACCTGAACCGGAAATAATGCATGCCCTGGAATTAATTAAACAGCAGGGATTTCGCATCGCTCTGGACGATTTTGTCTATGATAATAAATTTGACGGAATGATTGACCTCTGCGACATGATCAAGTTCGATCTCATGGCCACGCCCCTGGATACCCTTGAACCGGTGTTTTCCTCGGTGCTGGAAGACCGGAACATTACCCTGCTGGCGGAAAAGGTGGAAACCCATGAAGAGTTTGAACAGGCTAAGGCCATGGGGTTTGACCTGTTCCAGGGATACTTCTTTTCCAAACCGGAAGTCCTGTCCAAACAGGATATATCATCGGGCCAGATCACAAAACTCAAACTGGCCAGTGAGGCAAGCCGGGAAGATCCCGACCTGGAAAATATAGAGAGCCTGATTAAAAAAGATGTATCAGTATCATTCAAGCTCCTTAAATTCATCAATTCCGCCTATTTTCAGAGACGCGCCCCTATTAATACCATCAAGGATGCAATCACCTTCCTTGGAATAGACGAGTTGAAAAAATTTCTGAATGTGGTTGTCGTCTCCGATTTGAATCCGGGCAAACCCAATGAGCTTATCCGGTCTTCGGTGATCAGGGCAAGGATGTGCGAACGGTGCGGAAGTATGCTCAAAACAAAATTTTCCACGGATGAACTCTTTGTAATCGGCCTGTTCTCATCCATGGACGCCATCATGGATATGCCCATGGATAAGATCCTTGAAAGTATTGCCCTGTCAGACCGCATAAAAGATGCGCTGTTGGGCAGGGATGCCCAGTTCCGGCAGCTCAATTCCGTGGTAAGCAGCTTTGAACAGGGGAACTGGACCCATCAGCGGTTTCAAACCGGGAAAGACGGGAAATTGATCCAGGAGCTTCCCACCTTTTATATGGATGCTCTTAAAATGGCGGATTCGTTCTTTACCGCAACCTGATCAGCCTGCCTGTGTTTCGGCGTACTTCTGGATGCAGGCAGGGTAAAGCTCCCACTCCTTTTTCAGCCCTTTTTTCTTTACATCGTCCAGGGTATCGGTCTCTTCTATCTCAAATGCCTTCTGGCCGATGATGGGCCCGGTATCCTCTCCGTAATCAATAAAATGAACCGTGCATCCCCCGACCTTACACCCGTATTTAAAGGTATCCCCATATCCGTCGGTCCCCGGAAATGCCGGCAGCAGGGCCGGATGGATGTTCATTATCCGGTGATTCCCCGGAACCGTGTTGATGCGGTCGATAAAATAAGGGGTAAGCACCCGCATAAATCCGGCAAGGACCAGCAGGTCCATATCATAAGCCAGAATTCTGTCCAGCAGCGCCGCTTCGGCAATAGCCCGGGTTTTGAGGAAAAAGGCTGCTTTTTCAGGATCTTTTCCCGCATCCACAAGCTGCTGCTTGGCCTGGATCTCCCTCAGGTCAAAATCTGCAGGCAGCCGGTCATCCACCCCTTCCTTCCGGCAGGAGGAGATGATATCTGAATAATCCACCACAAAGGTATCTATCCCTGCTTTTTGAGCACGTTCCAATCCTTTGACGCCGGGTACGTCAGATCCGGTGAATAAAATCTGTGCATCAATACTCCCGGCCTCACAGGCATCAATGATGGCCTGAAGATTGGTTCCCCCGCCTGATATCAGGGTGCCTACCTTAAGTTTGTCAGCCATGGTCCCCTCCGTTGAACTTTGGTCGGTAAATGGTTCCGATGATTATTGATTTCCGTATCCGTTCTGCTGGCCGCAGTCCGGACAATACCAGGTGATTCCGTTGCAGGTCATCCCCCACTGGTTCTCATACATACAGGCCTGGCAGATGGCAAACCCGCACCGGCACTGCCAGCAGAACATGAACTCCCGGCCGCAGCAGTGGCAGAGCTTGCTTCTCTTCCTGCGCCGTTTTTCTCTCCTGGTAATGGCTTTTTCGGGCATAATATACTTCTCCTTTCCTTAAAAAGATAGTATATATGCCCTTAATTAAAGAATAATTCAATACAAACCCTAAGGAACCTCACCATGGCGGGACCAAAAACCATATTTCTTATTGACGGCAGCGCCTTTCTTTACCGGGCTTTTCATGCCATCCGCAGCCTTTCAACCTCAGCCGGGCATCCCACCAATGCCACATTCGGGTTTACCCGGATACTGCTGAAACTGCTTAAAGACAAGCAGCCGGATTATGCCGTGGTCTTTTTTGATGTCAAAGGCCCGACCTTCCGGCATGAGATGTATGAGGAATACAAGGCCAACCGCCCGCCCATGCCCGAGGAACTGGCCGTCCAGATCCCCGACATTAAAGAGGTGGTGGCGGCCCTGAACATTCCCCTGGTACAGAAACCGGGTTTTGAGGCAGATGACCTGGTGGGCACCTATTCCCGCCTGGCCCAGGAACAGGGATTCAAGGTGGTCATGGTCACCGGGGATAAGGATTTTATCCAGCTGGTGACAGACGACTGCATTCTCTGGGACCCCATGAAGGATACAGTCACGGACCGGGCCAAGGTAAAGGAGGAGATGGGCATTGAACCTGCGCAATTCATCGATGTCCTGGGGCTTGCCGGTGACACCTCGGACAATATTCCCGGGGTAAAAGGGGTGGGACCCAAAACCGCCATTAAACTGGTGGCGGAGTTCGGATCCGTCAGCGGCATCTACGACCGGCTTGACGACCTGAAGAAAAAGAAAAAACTCCATGAGAACCTCTCCGCCAGCCAGAAGATTGTAAATCTGAGCCGGGATCTGGCCACCATTGACAAAGATGTGGACGTTAAAAAGGATATTGAGGCATTCAAACTTGAGGCCTTTGACACTCACAAGGCATTTGAACTATTCCAGGCCTTTGAGTTCAAAAACCTGGCAACGGAATTTGCAGAAAAAGCCGACAAGACAAAAAAAATATACAAACTGATCACCGGCATCAATGAGCTGGAAAAACTGGCCCATGTCCTTGAAAACAAGGGGGTATTTGCCATTGACACGGAAACTACCTCCAAAAACCCCACGGAAGCGGACTTGGTGGGCATATCGTTTTCCTATATGGAGGACAGCGGGTTTTATATTCCGGTTAACCACACCCAGGCCGGGGACCATGAGCAGCCTTCCAAAGAGGAAATCCTCCGGATTTTCAAACCCCTGCTTGAAGATCCCGAGATCCACAAGGTGGGACAGAACATCAAGTATGACTATATTGTCCTGGCCAGGTACGGAATCACCCTTGAGGGAATTGCCTTTGACACCATGATCGCCTCCCACCTGCTCAACCCGGGCATAAGGGCGCACAGTCTTGACCGGATTGCCATGAACCTGTTCGGTTATAAGATGATCTCCTACGAAGAGGTGGCAGGCAAGGGCAAGAACCAGATCGGATTTGCAGAGGTGCCTGTAGACATTGCCGCCGATTATGCGGCAGAGGATGCCGACATCACCTTTATGGCCTATGAAGAGCTGAAAAAACAGATCCAGGACAAGGGGCTGATGCCGCTTATGGAGACCGTTGAAGTGCCGCTGCTCTCCGTTCTGGCCCGGATGGAGATGGCGGGAATCCGTGTGGATGCCTCGGAACTTTTCCGGATGTCCCAGAACTTTGAATCAGAGATGCGGGACCTTGAAAAGGAGATATTCGACCTGGCCGGGGAAACCTTCAACATCAACTCCTCCCAGCAGCTGGGAGTGATTCTCTTTGAAAAACTGGAACTCAAGGCGGTTAAGAAAACCAAAAAGAAAACCGGATATTCCACAGATGTGGAGGTGCTTACAAAACTGGCTGAAACCCATGAGCTGCCCGAAAAGATATTGCGGTACAGAACCCTTGGCAAGCTGAAATCCACCTATGTGGATGCCCTGTCAGAACTGGTCCACCCGGATACCGGACGGATCCACACCTCCTTTAACCAGACCATCACGGTGACCGGCAGGTTGTCATCCTCCAATCCCAACCTGCAGAATATCCCCATCCGGAAACCCGAGGGCAGGAAGATCAGGCGGGCCTTTATTCCGGCTGAGGGCTGCACCCTGGTCTCTGCCGACTACTCACAAATAGAACTTCGCCTGCTGGCCCATTGTGCGGATGACGCCATCCTTATTGAGGCCTTCAACGATGGAGAAGACATCCATACCCGGACGGCCCTTGAGGTGTTCCAGGTGCTGCCCGGCCTGGTAACGGATGAACTGCGCAGCCAGGCCAAGGCCATCAACTTCGGTATTGTATACGGTATGAGCGCATTCAGGCTGTCCAAGGAACTGGGCATCAGCAGGAAAATGGCCCAGGCCTATATCGACAGCTACTTCAACCGGTACTCCGGAGTAAAAGCCTTTATCGACAATACCATTGAAGAGACAAAAAAGACCTGTGAAGTCACCACCCTTTTCGGACGGAAACGGCGGCTGGATGACATCCGGTCCTCAAATGCAAACCTGAGGAACTTTGCCCAGCGGGCAGCCATCAACACCCCCATCCAGGGCTCTGCGGCCGACCTGATTAAAATGGCCATGATCAAAATGGAAACCGCCCTGGTCAAAGCGGATATGGCCTCGAAAATGCTCTTATCCGTCCATGATGAGATCATATTCGAAGCCCCGGATGAAGAACGGGATCAGCTTCTGGCACTGGCCAAAAAGACCATGGAAAATGTAGCTCCCCTGAAAGTGCCCCTGAAGGTCAACTTCGGGTTCGGGGAAAACTGGGCCAGTGCAGGCCACTAATCTGTAAAAGGACATTAATCGTGACAAAACAGCGCATCGGGCTTGTCATTAAAAACGAAGGCCATGCCCAGGATAAAGCCCGGGACCTGATTGAACAGCTGGGGGACCGGTGTCTGGTCATCGACACCCAGGCAGCGGAAAAAGCCCCCATTCCAAGGGACCTGGTCTGCATTGTGGTCCTGGGCGGAGACGGTACTTTCTTAAGTGTGGCCCGGTATATTGAGAACTCAGGCATCCCCCTCATGGGGGTGAAATTCGGCGAAGTGGGCTTTCTGGCGGAAACCACTGAGGAACACCTGTACGACGCCATTGAGGCCGTGTTCAAAGGGGAGTATATCATCCGTGAACGGCGGCGGCTGGATATCAAGGTGGTCCGGGACGGCGATCTTATCATTGACGTGGATGTACTCAACGATACCGTCATTAACAAGACTGCCCTGTCCAGGCTTGCCTCATGTGCGGTATATCTTGATGATGTATACCTGACCACTTACAGGGCGGACGGACTGATTGTCGCCACCCCCACGGGATCAACCGCCTATTCCCTGGCAGCAGGCGGTCCCGTGGTCCACCCGGCTGTGCCCTCCATCATCCTCACCCCCATCTGCCCGTTCACCCTCACAAACCGCCCCCTGCTCATTCCGGACCATACCCGGATTGAAATCCGGCTGGAGGGCAGCCCGGAGGATATGATCCTGACCCTGGACGGACAGGAGGGATTTGAAATGGACCCGGGTGACAAGATCTTTGTCAAGAAAAGCCGGAACGACATCCGGATGATTTCATTTGAAAACGACTCTTATTTTAACGTACTGAAAACAAGGCTGCACTGGAGCGGCGGACGAAGTTAGACAATCCCGTTAAATATGACAAATATCCCCTGTGCTGTTGGTGCAGCACAGGGGATGTTTTTTCTTATACGGCTTGGTCCACCGGATCCGTTTCCACCAGGGCAACCATTTCCCTGGCCAGGCTTCGCAGGGTCTCAGCGTTCTGGTCCACGTCTCCGGCACCGGTCTCCACTGATTTGGCCTGGGCTTCCAGCTCGGCAATATCACCGGCCACCCGGGCAAGGCTGTCATCGTTTTCACCCGTCATCTGATTGGCCTTTGAAAAGCCTTCAGAGGCTTCCTGGATATTTCTGGATACTTCCGTGGTGGCTGCGGACTGTTCCTGGACGGCCTGGGCAATTCCCTCCACACTGGAATTGGCGTCCTGGACAATGCCTGCTATGGAACTCATCTCATCCGCAGTATTCCGGGTGGCCTCCTGGATCTCCTTGACCTGGCGGCTGATCTCACCGGCTGACCCCGAGGTCTGGACCGCCAGCTCCTTGATTTCAGTGGCCACCACGGCAAACCCCTTACCGGCTTCCCCGGCCCGGGCCGCCTCAATGGTGGCGTTCAGGGCCAAAAGGTTGATCTGCTCGGAGATGTCACCGATGGCCTCTGTGATCTTGTTAATGGCAGTGGCAGACTCGGCAAGCCCCGTCATCTGTTCCATAGCCGCTTCACTCTGTACCACGGCCCGACTGGTAATCTCCCGGGTATTATCCGCACTCTTGGAAATGTCAGCGATGGTTGCGGTCATCTCTTCTGTTGCAGAGGCAATGTTTGAAAAATTATCCGTGGTCTGGGTCATCAAGTCCACCATGATATGGGAGTTGTCCGTGACCTGCCCGGCGATCCCCGATACCTGGGACAGGTTCTCTGTTATCCGGGTGGCATTCCGGGTCATCTCACCTGAAGAGCTGCTCAGGTTCCTTGAGGTATTGTTCAGGGCTTCGGCATTGTCGTGAACCCCCTTGAATACCCTCTCCATGGTCCGCGTGCCCTTGGATATCTTCTCATTTGACGCCATGGACTCCCAGTACCAGACATAGTTGTCCCCGGCCATGCGGATAAACATGAACATGGAGAATGCGCAGAGAATCCCCATGCCGATGCCAAGGGAGGTGCCGTTATAAAACCCCCAGACAGTGATGGGCAGCAGCATTACCAGGGTAAAATTCCTGGACAGCCCCTGGTGGGGACCGAGGGATGAGGTGGCACCGGCAGCCAGGCCGCAGTTAATGACCAGGGTAAACATAAAGGGCCACTCCAGGGGATAGAATATTGCCATAAGCAGGCCGAAGCCACCCCAGAGCAGGCCGGAACAGAAATTCATGGTCATGAAAACGGCAATCCAGCGTTCCGGCGCCCGGTCATAGAGCCCGGGGAGCTTTTTTGCCAGAACCATGCGAAGGGCGGATAAAACAAAAATGGCTGTGCCGAATCCTGTGAGAACCACGGGGTTGTCCGCTTTCATGGGGGTGATGACGGCAAGAAACACAAAAAGTGCGAAATGTGCCACCACCGATGTTAATGACCGCTTGGCCAGGTCCATGATCTGTTCTTTTTTAAAGCGTGATACCAGATTCGGATCCACTGCCCCACCCATAAAAACCTCCTTTCGATAAAAGAAACAAGAACTTATTAAAAGAATAACGTTCACTAAGTTTCACAAAATCCCGGCTCAAGTCAAGAGAAAATTGGAATCAAGGCAAGGGGCCAAAAAAAAAGGCTGCCTGGAAAATACTTCCCAGGCAGCCAGACTCATCCTTTCAGGGTGATATGCGAGTGCTTCTAATAATTTTTATCCGCGTATTCCACCCACCCGCCGGTCTGGACCAGGGTTTTGTCAAACTCGGACACGTTAAATTCAAGGGTCAGGGTGTTGTCACCGGCAGATGCCGTGATCACACCGGCCTCTACATCAACGGACAGTTGTCCCGGGGTATCCCGGCAAAGGTCAAACAGGGCCTGGATATCTGATTCCGGCAGCTCAACAGCCATCATCCCGCAGTTAAACATGTTCTGCCTGAAGATCCGGGCAAAACTCGGCGCAATCACCACGTTGATGCCGTTTTCCTCAAGCGCCCAGGGGGCATGTTCACGGGAAGATCCGCAACCAAAGTTGTCCCGGGTGACAATGACCGAAACATCTTCCAGGTCTGTGGCCGGATTAAACCCCTCTAGTTTCAGGTCCTCCAACAGGTGGGGTTTCATGGCGGATTTCTCGATTTCCGTCAGGTATCTGGCCGGGATGATCTCATCGGTATTGATATCAGCGCGGTCCAGGCAGAGGATGTTTCCTTTAAATGTTTTCATATGGCCTCCTGATTGCTAAACAGCTCTGAATTTGCGATTTCGCCCTTAAGGGCGGTGGCAGCGGCCGTGGCCGGGCTCATGAGGTGCACCATGCCGCCCTTGCCCATGCGGCCGTTAAAGTTCCGGTTGGTGGTGGTGGCAGCAACTTCCCCCTCTGCCAGAACCCCGTTGCTCATGCCCAGACAGGCCCCGCAGGTAGGGTTGGTCACACAGAATCCCGCATCCATAAAAATCTTAATCAATCCCTCGTCAAGGGCTGCGGAAAAAATGTCAGGCGTGGCCGGGGAAACAATGCCCCTGACCCGGTCTGAGATTTTCTTTCCCTTTAAAACCTGGGCAGCCACCCGCAGGTCTTCCAGGCGGCCGTTGGTGCAGGAGCCGATATAGACCTGGTCCACAGGGGTATTTTCCATCTGCGCCACCGGTTTTACATTATCCGGCTTGAACCCGAAGGTGACCTGCGGCTCCAGACCGGATACGTCAATTGTCCTGGTTTCGGCATATACGGCATCATCGTCTGAACAATACTTTGAATATTCCTCCAGGGCGGCTTCCGGGCTGTCGAACTCATCTTTTATAAAGGGCCAGAGATATTCCACGGTCGTCATATCCGGCAGGCAGATCCCTGATGTGGCACCGGCCTCAACCGCCATATTGGACAGGGTCATCCTCTGGTCCATATTCATCTTGTCCACCACAGGGCCTGCAAACTCGATAACCATGTTGGTGGCGCCGTTTACTGTTATCTGACGGATCACTTCAAGGATGATATCCTTGGCATAAACACCGGGGCGAAGCTCCCCCGTGATATTCATGCGATAGGTTTCCGGTTTTTTAAATGTGCACACGCCCTTTAAAATCCCCACTTCAAGGTCGGTTGTGCCCACGCCGGCGGCAAAGGCGCCGAAAGCCCCGTGTGTACAGGTATGTGAATCCCCCATAATAATGGTGAACCCGGGACGGACAAAACCCTTTTCCGGAAAAATGGCATGACAGACCCCGTTGTTGCCGATATCAAAAAAATCCTTGATCTTATGGCGCCGGGCCCATTCCCTTAGAATCTTACCCTGCATGGCTGTTTTTGAATCCTTGGCCGGGGTGACGTGATCAATAACCGCCTTGATCTTATCCGGGTCAAACACCCTGTCCTTTCCCCTGGCCACCAGATCCTGGATGGCCGTGGGCGTGGTGATTTCGTGACAGAACACCCGGTCCAGCCGCAATACGCTGACATCCCCGAAAGGGGCGTCAACCAGGTGGGTATCAAATATTTTTTCTGCAATTGTTTTTCCCATATGACCTCCTTAGGTGAGCGAGAAAAGCTGTCAGCTAAAAAGCGGAAAACCTTTGGTTTTTCACTTTTCACTATTATTTATCCGGTAGGGTTATTAATAACCTCTATCGTTAAAACTTAGGCGTTTTTATCCCCAAAATAGTCTTCACCGTCCGCCGGGGTTACAATCCAGTAAGCCTGGAAAAGATCATCCCCGTTATTTTTAATGATATGGGGGATCTGGGAAAAAAAGGAGAGGGTATCTCCTGCCTGAACCTCATAGGTCTCCCCGCCGTAAATCAGCTGGGCGCTGCCTGAGATAACGATGCCAAGCTCCCGGCCAAGGTGGCCGTCATCCGTGTCCCCCCGTTTCTGCCCCGGTTCAAGCTCCAGGAAAAAAGCGTTAAAGGAATGACTCCCCTTGGACTGGCTCTCGCCGCAGAGGGTTTCGTATTTAAATCCCTTGCGCTGGTAGATCTTTCGCTGGTCCTTTTTAACGATTTCCACCCGGGTCATGGTCTCGTAATCCTTGAAAAACTTATTGGGTGGCACCCCGTAAACCTCAAGCAATTGGAGCAGGGTATCCAGGGAGGGGGAGATCCGGTTCCGTTCAATCTGGGACAGCAGGCTTGAGCTGACCCCGGCTTTCAATGCCACTTCTTTAATGGTAAGATGCCGTGAATTCCGGATGGCTCTTAACAAGGGGCCGAGTTTTGTTTTCATATCACCGCCGATTAAGTATGGTTAATTTAAATTTAATAATACTGAATTTTTTCCACTTGTCAACAGGTTTTTATCCTTGACCTTTGGGTGGCCGGATATTAAAAAAATCTTTGAGGAGGGCTCCCCATGACATCATTGGAAAACAGTACGCCCGGCAGTGAGACAGGGACGGTTCAATGCCAGAGCGCATTGGTCACCCGGATCGCGCTGTTTCTCAACTACCTGACCAGGAAAAATTTCCAGAACCTGCTCCGGGATGTCCACGGAAAGAAACTGGACTCAGAAGGGGAGCTTCTGAAACTCATGATCGCCAGACGGTATATCAACCCCGCTGATGTGCCGGCACTTAAAAAAACCTGCCTCAGCTTTGCCAGGGCCCAGGAAGATACCAGGTTCGGGTCCCTGTGCATCCAGTTTGAATTTCTAACCCAGAGTAATTTAAACCTGGCCCTGGAAGAACAGAAAAATCTTGCAGACAACGGAAGCGTTGTATTCCTTGGAGATCTTCTTGTGGAGGCGGGCATGCTGTCGGACCGCCAGCAAAAGCTTATTCTCCAGAAGCAAAAAATGGATCTTGACTTCAAGGAAACGATTACGGGGTTTTCAGCCGGTGCCAGGGAGTTCAGGGAAAGGGATGTGACCATTTATGTGCCTGAAGACGGGCTTTCCGCCTATATGGTTAAAACGGAGAACTTTGATCCGGATCTTTCCCTGACGGAACTGCAGGACATCATTGAGCAAAGCGGAATTATATACGGGACAGCAGATATTAAATCCCTGAAGACCTTTTTGGAAGCCGCCCCCTCTCCGGATGAACGGTTCGAACTTGCAAAGGGCCTGCCCCCCCTCCCGGGTAAGGACGCCAGGATATTTTACCTGTTTGAACAGGATTACCTCTCTGCGGGCCGGGTAAACAGGGACGGATCCATTGATTATAAAAACCGGGGGGAAATCCCATTTGTATCGGACCGGGATGTTCTGGCGGAAAAAATCCCGGCCAGGTCCGGCAGGGACGGAGTTAATGTCTTCGGGGACGTGGTTGAAGCAGAGCCTCCCATGGACCCGGATATTATCTGCGGCAACGGGGTGGCCCTGTCCGAAGACAGGCTCAAGGCATACGCCATAGTTCAAGGATACCCCAAACTGAGCCAGGACGGTACCCTGTCCGTCTCTGACGCCCATGTGATCCGGGGTGATGTGGATTACACCACAGGCCATGTCAAGTTTAATAAAAATGTCTTTATCACCGGGGTCATAAAAGACGGATTCAGGGTGGAGGCAGCAGATGTCGTGGTCAGGGCCGTGGATGGCGGCACCATCGTTTCCCATGGGGATGTGGCAGTTGCCAACGGGATCACAGATGCATCAATAAAGGCCAAAGGGTCTGTCAGTGCCGGATTTGTCCACCGGTCCACTATTGCCTGCATGGGGGATATGGAAGTGGATAAAGAGGTGGTGGAAAGTACATTGATGCTTGAGGGCACCTTTGAAATGTCCGGGGGGAAAATGTATGCATCCACGGTCTCAGCCCGGGGCGGGGCCAGGATCTACCATATCGGTTCGGTAAAGGCCATGCCCTCAACCATCGTGGTGGGGATCTCTCCTTATATAAAAACAGAACTGGCATTTTTTAACCGGCAGATAGAAAAATGCCAGAACCTTCTGAACAATAAATCCATGGAAAAAAAAGGGCTGGAAGAAAAGCTGGCTGATGTTGAAAAATCCCTTGCCCGGTTAAACCATGCCAATGGGAAAAACGGTTTTCCCGAATACCTTGATCCCGGGGAATTCAATGCCGCAGTAACGGAACTCAGATCGGAGAAACATGACCTGACGGCAAAGGTCACGACCCTGGCCCGTGACCTGGATGAACTGAAAAATGAAACCGGACACTGGATCGGTGAAAAATTCAACCTCAAGCGGCAGGACCAGACCGTTCCGCCCAAACCCATCCTTGATGTCCGGGGGAGGATACTCACCGGCACCCGGGTCAGAGGCCGCCATTCCTCAACTATACTGTCCAGGGACCTTTCACGGGTAAGAATCCTTGAAATGTCCTGTGCCGGCGACCAGGGAGAGGGCAGGGAAATCTGGGAGATGGTAACCAACCGCCTGTAGCGGAAACAGGGAAAACAGGCCGGGACCGATACCGGCCTCAGGCGTCATCCCCGCGTTCATAGGTGAGTTTTCCCTGGTGTTGATACTCCAGAAGAAAGGCGTCAACCCGGTCAACATCATCCAGTTCAACTGCCAAGTCATGGCTGACCGTTTCTTTGTACTCCGTCTGCAGTATTTCGGCTCTGAAGGATTTTATCCGGCTCATAAAGGTATCATTTATTCCGTAAGGCAGTTCCACCCTGAAGGGGACGGTTTTCACCAGCTTGACCAGGGGCGCCTGTTCAATGGCGGCAAGAACGGACCGGGCATAGGCATCAATCAGTCCCCGGACACCGAGTTTAACCCCGCCGTAATGACGGGTAACCACGGCTGCCACACAGGTCATATCATGGCTGAGAAGGGTATTCAGCATAGGTTTCCCGGCCGTGCCCGCCGGTTCTCCCGCATCAGAGGCATGACTGATTTCACCTTGGTCTCCCACCACATAGGC
>JAKSAX010000414.1 GCA_022361395.1 Desulfobacterales bacterium
CTACATCCGCAAGCAAGAGAAGAATGAACAACGTCAATTAGAACTGGATTTTAAATAGCCCCAACGGGGCTTTCCTCACGTAAACGCCCCCTTTGAGGGGGCTTCCTGAGGCCACCCGCTATGCGGGTGGAGATTCACTTGATCGCTATCAATATAGCCATGCTCTAAGAAAAAAATGATAGACTGATCAAGATCAGAAGGAGATAGTTTTAAATTACTTGCTATCGTTCTGAATTTTTTTTCACCTTTCGACATTTCACTATCTTTACTGCCAACAAAGGAGAGCCAAGACTTTTTTGATAGAAGCTCTTTTAGCAATTCATAATTAAGCTCTTTATCCCTTATGTAAAACCCATAGCCAAGAATGACTGCGTGCATTAAAAAGACAATTTTTATTTGATCGCCCTTTTTCTCAAAATACCTCGAAAAAGTTTCAATCATGTATTTAAGCTTTTTGAGCACTCTAATGTTTTTAATGTTTAATTCATGTACAGCTTTCTCAATTATTGGAAAATAATCATCCGCTTCAATCGAAAAAACGCAGTTGAAATTTTCTTTACATGTAGGGTTATGAGTAAGCTCGATATCGACGACTTTTTCTCTGTATGTATCAAATTGCTCTTTGTCAGCTCCGCCGTTTTCGAAAGAATTCCGATTGAAAATTAAAATAACCTTACAGTTTTTCCGCTGAGCAAGTTCATCAACAAGCCCCATAACCTCTTTTACTGAAAGGCCTTCCCCCTTTCGCTCCAAATCGTCAAAACAAATCACATAATTCTGAACCAATCCAAACTCAAGGCTGTTTATTATGTTTGAATATTTTTCAAAAAATGGAATATCTTGAAGTAGTTTTGAAAGCCAGTTAAGACGGGAAGTTTTATTTCGTGCTTTAGCAAAGTTTTTAGTTAGCCATGGGCTTTTATCGAATAAAGCTCTCGATTTTTCGAATTGTTCCCCAAATGTTTTTTCAATTAATTGGTCGGAGCAAATAGCTTCTGCTCTATGAAAAATACTTTTTCGAACGTCCTCTAAAGAGGATTTCCCAAATAATGAAATATAACTATACGCGATCTGAGATACCTTTTTTTCATTGATTCTATTCTTAATATATTTTCCCCAGAAATACGTTTTCCCTACCCCCCACTCACCTTTAATTACTGCAACTCTTGCCTCGCTATCGAAAAATGAGTCAAAAGATTGTTTTAAATGATCCATCAATATTATCCTAAGAATCGGTTGATAAACAGAATTCCAAAAATATTCGGCACTAAAAAGAACTCTTTTGCGGATATAATACTATTCAGTGAATGGCAAGAAGATCTTGTAAATTTACTAAATACAAATAAGGGCGAATGTCCGGTCGGCATTTTTGTCCGGTATGCTTAAAATGGGATATCATCGAAATCACATCCCTGACAAGCAGTTCCATTGTCGTCAATTTCGTTTTGCTTATTCCTTTTTATTTGATTGGCGTTGAATAAAAAAAGAACTTTAAGTTGTGACCCAGCAATTTCAATCCCAAGACTTACATTGTCTTGCTCTTAGCTTAAAACTGAATTTACAGAAACGATTTTACACAAACTCAACAACGATGCAGATAACAAATCTATTTTTTATGGGTAATTACAAGTTCAGGCTATACCAAACCAACTCAGAAAGAGGCTGATAAGACAAAAAGGATGCAACTTATTGATGGTGAAGATTTGAATAAGAAATTAATTTCGGTTTTAGCAAAAAATGGTCAGAAACGCATTCTACATTCATTAATGACTTTAGGCTCGCTAAAATAGACCCGCCCGATTTCTTAAAAGGGAACAAAAGAAAATGGCATGCCACTGACACAGATTGATTATGACAATCGGAGACACATTGTAAACGTTATTGTATTTTTATTGGGTATGAATAAAAAAGTGGTGGAAAAATGATGAAAACTACCCTTAAACGCAAAAAAGGCTTCCGAGTTAAAATCACCGAAAGCCTCTTTGTTGAAGTGGCTGGCTGACTAGGATTCGAACCTAGATTGACGGAGTCAGAGTCCGTAGTCCTGCCATTGGACGATCAGCCAGCAGAATCAACGTTGGGGTTTATACACTAAAGAGATCTGCAAAGTCAAGAATTATATTGATTGAAAATTTGGCAATTGAAGGGATATAATGACTGGACGGATAGAAAACCGGTATTTACCGGCAGTGAACATGGCTGCAAAGTATTGCTCAAGCCCGGGGTAACGGCGGGTAAAGATGAGCTTCCGGGGAATCTTTATAGTAGGGATGGATGGCCGGCGGTTGAACCAAGAGGTAGATGGATATCCGGTGATTTCCAAACAGGCAGGTGTTGAGAACCGGTCAGGATGGCTGGTCAATGATATAAGAAAGGCATATCAGGGCAGGATTAGGGCCCTGGCCTATACAGAGAAGAGTTTGACATTTATGAATATGAATACTTCGGGGTTGTCCGGGGAATCCAAAGAAAAATTCGATTGCCTGACAGAAGAGCTGAGAAGCTATAAAAAGCTGGCATTGGCGTTTTCAGGCGGGACAGACTCCGGTTTTTTACTGGCTGCTGCCTCGGTTGCCGGCCTGGAAAAGGTGCTGGCCGTGACTATTGTGTCCCGGTTTTTTACTGAAAAGGAAAAAGAGCGGGCAGGGGAGCTGGCAGGGGCCATGGGTGTGGATCACCTTTTTGTGGATCTGGATATTCTTAACTGTCCGGAGGTGATGCGCAACGATGACAGGCGGTGCTATTTTTGTAAACAGCAGGGGTTTTCACGGATCAGGGATGAAGCCGCGAACCAGGGGATTTTAAATCTGGTTCATGCCATTAACCTGGATGATCTCGGGGATTACCGGCCCGGGATTGAAGCGGCAAATGAACTGGGGTTCAAGTCGCCCCTGGTAACGGCCGGGTTTTCAAAAAGGGAAATCCGCGAATGCTCGAAAGTATTGGGGCTTTCAACCTGGGATTTGCCGTCCCAATCCTGCCTGGCCACGCGGATACCAGCGGGTGAGGCTATTACGTCTCAAAAACTTGAAATGATTGAAAAGGCAGAGGCTGTACTGCATGACCTGGGGCATGCCCAGGTCAGGGTAAGGTGCCACGGCGGCCTGGCCAGGATCGAAATACCCCCTGATGATATCCCGGCTGTTATGGATTCCGGTGTCCGGGAAGAGATTTCAAAGGCTTTGAAGGCAATAGGGTTCTCCTTTGTCTCCCTGGACCTTACCGGATACCGCACCGGAAAGATGAATCAGAACAGGACATGAATTTAAGGGTTTTATATTTATGAAGTATTCAGAGGCAAAGTCCGGGCGGATCTTTGTGGTTCGCCTGGAAGACGGGGATGTGGTCCATGAGACCCTTGAGCAGTTTGCAAAGGATAAGGGCATCCGGGCGGCATCGCTGATTGTGCTGGGGGGCGCTGACCGCGGGAGCACCCTGGTAGCCGGGCCTGAGCAGGGACGGGCTGAGGCAATCGTGCCCAAGACCCATGTGCTGGACAATGTCCATGAGGTGACCGGCACCGGCACCCTTTTTCCCAATGAGGCCGGGGAGCCTGTGCTTCATATGCACATGGCCTGCGGCAGGGGCTTTTCAACTGTAACCGGCTGTATCCGGAACGGGGTAAAGGTCTGGCAGGTAATGGAGGTGGTTATCCATGAACTCGCGGATTCAACCGGGGTCCGGAAGCCGGACAGGGCAACCGGGTTTGAACTCCTGATTCCCTGAAAGGGAGGGAAGACAAAAATCCCCCTGCTGAGAAGGGGTCTTAGCAGGGGGAAAAGTCAGGTTTGGCCTGAGACAAGTGTTCCGGGTTACCGGGCCTGGATTTCAAGGTCGTTGAAGAAATAGCCGATTTCAAAGGCTGCGGTTTCAGGGGCATCTGAACCGTGAACCACGTTTTTCTCAATATCAGTGGCATACTCTTTGCGGATGGTTCCCTCTTCAGCCTCTTCAAAGTTTGTGGCGCCCATGAGTTTTCTGTTTTTGGCAATAACATCTTCGCCTTCAAGGACCATGACCACGATGGGGCCGGAGGTCATGAAATCGGTGAGGCTGCCGAAAAAGGGGCGTTCCTTGTGAACGGCGTAGAATCCTTCTGCCTGGGTTTTGGTCAGTTGGATCATTTTCATGGCGGCAATTTTGATGCCGTTGCTTTCAAAGCGTTTGACCACTTCGCCGATGATATTTTTCTGAACGCCGTCGGGTTTGATTATGGATAATGTTCTTTCCATGTGATGGTTTCCTTTTGGTTTAGGTTTTAAGGATTGCGCAAAAATAACTTCACCTGGTGAATGTGAGCTGATTCTTACGCGATCCCTTAGTGTAAAACGGGGTTGCAAAATAGCATACCCCCATATTATAAGTCAAACCCTATGACAGGGACGGATCAAACGCTATCACACGGGCGGGGCCATAAAGACGATGAAAAAGGACATACTTAAAATCGGGGTGACAGGATCGGCCGGATCAGGCAAGAGTCTTGTCTGTAAGGCCTTTGGCCGGTTGGGGCTGGTGACCCTGGATTGCGACCGGATCGCAAGGCAGGTTGTTGAACCCGGCCAAAAGGCCTATAATAAGGTTGTGGCCATATTCGGAACAGGGGTGGTGGCCGGGGATAACAGCCTTGACCGGGCAAAACTGCGAAAAATAATTGTAAGCCGGCCGGAGCTGCGAAAACAATTGGAAGGGGTGCTACACCCCATGATTATCCGGGAGATGCTAAGGCAGATGGAGACGGCGGACTACCGGGGCGAACCTGCCTGTGCCGTGGAGGTGCCCCTTTTGTTCGAACTGGGCATGGAAGGGTATTTCGACGTCCTGGTGACCGTGGCCACGGAAGAGGGGACACTGGTTGAGCGGATCTGCGCCAGGGATAATGTGGATGAGGCGGCTGCCGGGAAGATGCTGGCCCTTCAGATGGGCCAGGAAGAAAAGATCAAACGGGCGGATCATGTGATCTACAACAGGGGAAGCGCAGGCGACCTGTTTTCGGAGGTCTCGGGCCTGTATAAAAAACTGTTAAAACAGCGCTTGACAAAAAAATAATAATGCATTAATTAAGCCTATTGTATTAAGTACTTCAAAATCTATCTTTTTTTCCACGGGTCGGTTGGCCTCCAGTTTGTCAAAAAGGTATCCCTAACACAACAATCTTAATATATTCATATGTAAATAAATGAAACCGGGAGACTGAATGAATCTTGTAGAACTCAATAAGATGAAAATCAGTGAGCTGACCAAGCTTGCTAAAAAGTACAATATCCAGGGGATTGGCGGGCTTAAGAAACAGGAACTGATCTTTGCCCTGCTCCAGGCCAATATCGAAGAGAGCGGTCAGATCTACGGGGAGGGAACCCTTGAGATTCTTCCGGACGGTTTCGGCTTTTTGCGTGCGCCGGGGTATAATTACCTTCCCGGGCCTGACGACATTTACGTTTCCCCGTCCCAGATCAGGCGGTTCAACCTGAGAACAGGGGATACCATCTCGGGCCAGGTCCGCCAGCCAAAGGATTCCGAACGGTACTTTGCCCTGCTCAAAGTTGAGGCGGTGAATTTCCTGAATCCTGAAATGGCAGCGGAGACCATTCTTTTTGACAACCTGATGCCCCTGTACCCGGACAGGAAGATGAACCTTGAGTGTGAGTCAGACAACTACTCCACCCGGGTGATCGACCTGATGTCTCCCATCGGGTTCGGCCAGCGCGGATTGATCGTATCCCCGCCCAAAGCCGGTAAGACCATGCTTCTCCAGAATATTGCCAACTCCATGATCAAGGCCCATAAAAATATCGTTCCCATGATCGTTCTCATTGACGAGCGGCCCGAGGAGGTAACGGACATGGCCAGGTCCGTGGATGCGGAAGTCATCTCCTCCACCTTTGACGAGCCCTCCGAGCGCCATGTCCAGGTGGCTGAAATGGTGATTGAGAAGGCCAAGAGAATTGTTGAGCAGGGGCATGACGTGGTTATTCTTCTGGACAGTATCACCCGCCTTGCCAGGGCCTACAACTCGGTTATGCCGCCTTCGGGCAAGATCCTGTCCGGTGGTGTGGACTCAAACGCCCTTGACCGGCCGAAACGTTTTTTCGGCGCAGCCCGTAATATAGAGGAGGGCGGCAGCCTGACCATTATTGCCACTGCCCTGGTGGATACCGGCAGCCGGATGGACGAGGTTATCTTTGAGGAGTTCAAGGGAACCGGTAATATGGAGCTGGTCCTGGACAGGAAGCTTGCGGACAAAAGGGTTTTTCCTGCCATTGACATGAATAAGTCCGGCACGAGAAAGGAAGAACTGCTGCTGGATCCCATGACCCTGAACCGGGTCTGGATACTGAGAAAACTGCTCTCAAGTTTAAATTCTGTGGACAGTATGCAGTTTTTACTTGAAAAAATGGAAGGAACAAAGGATAATAAAGAGTTTCTTGATTTGATGAATTCATAAAGCAGATGCTGTGAATCAATTAATGAAGAGGCAATTTAACAGTTGAGAGGCATATTTTAATATTACAGGCTTTTTATGACGAAGGCCTGACAAGGAGTTACGTGTAACATGAAAAAAGACATCCATCCGAACTACACAAAAACAACTGCATCCTGTGCATGCGGTGCCAGCTTTGACGTAGGATCCACCAAAGAGAACATCAAAGTTGAAATCTGTTCCCAGTGCCATCCTTTCTTTACCGGGAAACAAAAACTGGTCGACTCTGCAGGTAGGATTGACCGCTTTAAGAAAAAATACGCAGGGTTTGACGCAAGCAAATTGGTATAATTTTTTTTGTTTCAATCGATTAATTGATCAAAAAGGGGGCGGCTTTTTAAAAGTGCCCCTTTTTGAATTTGCACCCAAGGCGTTTCCATCATGATTGAAAAATTAAAAGGCATAGAAGAACGGTTTATAAAGATTGAGCAGCTGCTGAGCGATCCTGCTGTTATCAATGACCAGAAAAAATACCAGGAACTGCTGAAGGAGCACGGCGAACTCAATAAGGTGGTGCCGGTATTCCGGGAGTATGAGGGTGTTCTGGAGGAGCTTGAAGAGACTAAGGAACTTCTCAAGGATGATGATCCGGATATGCGGGCCATGGCCAAGGAAGAGGTTCCCGGCCTTGAGGCCCGGATTGAGGCTTTGACAGAAGAACTCAACATCCTGCTGATGCCCAAGGACCCGCGGGATGAGAAAAATGTCATCCTTGAAATCCGTGCGGGCACGGGCGGGGAAGAGGCCGGCCTCTTTGCCGGGGAATTGTTCCGGATGTACTCCAGGTATGCTGAATCCAGGAACTGGAGCATTGAGATCATCGAGAAGAACGATTCCGCAGCCGGCGGGTTTAAAGAGGTGGTTTCCACGGTCCGCGGCAAGGGCGCATATTCCGACTTCAAATATGAGAGCGGCACCCACCGGGTGCAGCGGGTGCCTGAAACCGAAACCCAGGGCCGGGTGCATACATCCGCAGTAACGGTTGCCGTGCTGCCGGAAGCGGAAGATGTGGACATCGACCTTAACCCGGCTGACCTGAAAATAGACGTGTTCAGGTCGTCAGGCCCGGGCGGCCAGTCCGTAAACACCACGGACTCTGCGGTGCGGATTACCCATATCCCCACCGGGGTTATCGCAACCTGCCAGGATGAAAAGTCCCAGCATAAAAACAAGGCCAAGGCCATGAACGTGCTCAAATCCAGGATCCTGGACGCCAAAATCCAGGAAGAGGAGGCCAAAAGGGCCGCAGACCGGAAAGGCCAGGTCGGCACAGGGGACCGTTCCGGCAGGATCCGGACCTATAATTTCCCCCAGGGCAGGATGACGGATCACCGCATCGGCCTGACCCTGTATAAGCTGGATAATATCATGGAAGGGGATATCCAGGAGATTATTGACGAACTGCGGACCCATAACCAGGCTGAAGCCCTCAAAGAGATGGGTTAATCCCGTGGGTATCCGATCCTGTGGCTGACTGGACAATCAAATCCCTGCTGAACTGGACGGAAAGCTATTTCGGGGAGCGCAGTATTGACAGCCCCCGGCTGACCGCTGAAATCCTCCTGTCCAAAACCCTTGATATGAGGCGCCTGGATCTCTATCTCCAGCATGACAGGCCCCTAGAAAAACAGGAGCTTGCCGGGTTTAAATCCCTGATCAAACGGCGGGTGGGGCGGGAGCCAGTGGCCTATATCACGGGTGAAAAAGGATTTTACGAAGCCAGTTTCAAGGTAGGGGCAGGTGTGCTGATCCCGAGGCCGGACACCGAAGTGCTGGTGGAAACCGCCATGGCCCATCTCAAATCCTGTGAGAGCGCCGGGCGTGCGGCCAGGATTATTGAGCTGGGGGTCGGCTCCGGCGCAATTGTTGTCTCCCTTGCCAAAGCCTGCCCCTCCCATCACTATTTTGCCAGCGACCTTTCCGATGCCCCCCTGGCCACGGCCAGGGCCAATGCCAAAAACATCGCAGAGACCCGGATTGACTTTTTTAAAGGCTCCTGGCTGGATGCTGTTTCCCGGGAATCCGGCTTTGACCTTATCCTGTCCAACCCTCCCTATATCCCCCGGGCTGATGTTGATGCCCTTGCCCCTGAAATAAAAGATCATGAGCCGAGGCTCGCTCTGGACGGCGGTGCTGACGGCCTGGATGCCATAAGGGTGATCATCGGCCAGGCCGGGAATTGCCTGGCTCCGGGCGGCAGGCTTATCCTTGAAATGGGGTTTGATCAGAAGGGTGGTGTGGCAGCTATTTCCGGCGCCCGTTCCTGGGTCTCCGATCTCCGGTTTGTCAAGGACCTTGCAGGGCATGACCGTCTGGCTGTTCTTAAAAAATAAATTGCTTATTCCACGCTTTTTTGATATATAAATTAGGATTTTGCTTTTAACGCAAACAACGCACACCCATGGACCTGGAATCAGGTGCTTTTTACAAAGTCGGTTCCCAGGGAAGAAGTGGGTGGAAGATTTTTAAAACCATTTAAAAAAAATTGGAGAAAAAATGGCTTACATCACAATCAGAGAACTTCTGGAAGCAGGTGTCCATTTCGGACATCAGACCAAACGCTGGAACCCCAAGATGAAAAAGTATATCTTTGGTGCCAGAAACGGAATTTACATCATTGACCTTCAGCAGACTGTAAAGCTGTTCCGGGACGCCCATGACTTTATCAAAAGCGTTGCCGCCAACGGCCAGGATGTTCTGTTTGTCGGAACAAAAAAGCAGGCTTCGGAAGCCATTTACGAAGAGGCCAACCGCGCCGAGAGTTTCTACGTGGAAAACAGATGGCTGGGCGGTATGCTGACCAACTTCCAGACCATTAAAAATAATATTTCCCGGTTCCATTTCCTCAACTCCATTGAGAATGACGGCACCCTTGAGAATTATCCTAAAAAAGAGCAGGCAAAAATGCTTAAGGATAAGGCCAAACTTGAGTTTGCCATCGGCGGTATCTCCAACATGAAACGCCTTCCCGGCGCCCTGTTTATCATTGATTCCAAGAATGAGACAATTGCCGTAAAAGAGGCAAAACGCCTGGGGATCCCCATAGTTGCCGTTGTTGACACCAATTGTGATCCCGATGATATCGATTACGTCATCCCGGGTAATGATGATGCCATCCGTTCCATCCGCCTGTTTGCCTCCCGTGCGGCTGACGCGGTTATCGAAGGCCGCCAGATCTGGGAAGAAAAGCAGCGTGCGGAATCCGATAAAGAAACCGGTAAGGGCAAACCAGCGGAAAACGTTGGCGAGCAGGTCGGAATGGAGATGGTTTCCGACGGAACAGACGGTCCTGTTGTTGAAAAGATCAAAAGAAAAACTGCAGCCCCTGAAGAAAAACAGGAAGACGCAGTTACTGAATAGCTTAAAAAGCAGCTTAACAAGCGATAGAATATAAGGAGCAAAATAGAAATGCCTGAAATTACAGCAGCAATGGTTAAAGAGCTTCGTGCCGCAACCGGCTCCGGCATTATGGACTGCAAAAGAGTCCTTGCCGATGCAGACGGTGATATGGAAAAAGCAATTGAGCTTCTGAGGAAAAAAGGCCTTGCCAAGGCAGCCAAACGTGCCGGCCGTTCAACAAGTGAAGGGATTATTTATTCCTATATCCACACCGGTGCAAAACTCGGCGTCCTGGTTGAAATTAACTGTGAATCCGACTTTGTTGCAAAGACAGATGACTTTGCAGCATTTGCAAAAGATATCGCCATGCATATTGCAGCGGCAAACCCTGCCGGACTGACCTCTGAAGATGTTGATCCTGCAATTGTTGAAAAAGAGAGAGAAATCTTCCGCGCCCAGATGCTTGAAGAGGGCAAGCCGGAAAACATCATTGACAAGATTGTGGAAGGCAAAGTGGAGAAATTCTACAAAGAAGTCTGCCTCATGAGCCAGCAATATGTCAAAGACCCCCAGAAGACCATTGAAGATGTCCTGAAAGAAACAATCGGTAAGATCGGTGAGAATATTCAGATCAGAAGATTTACACGTTTCCAGATAGGAGAATAAGTCTTGGACAAAAAACCTGAGTTTCAACGGGTTCTAATCAAGCTGAGCGGCGAAGCCCTGATGGGAAATCAGGGCTTCGGCATCACCCCTGAAATGATTCACTATGTGGCCGAGGAAGTGGCCCA
>JAKSAX010000488.1 GCA_022361395.1 Desulfobacterales bacterium
AACAGTGAAACCAGGAGCGCCCCTATAAAGCTGCCCAGGACAAGGCCGAAATTTTTGACCATCAGCCGGGCTTCCCAGGGCATGGACGGGTCCGGCAGGACAAAATTCTGAAAGGAAAGCACCAGCCCTGCGGCAATCACCACCAGGGCGGTGATGCCGGCGATTCCGAATCCGGGAAGGACAAATACCTCCACGCCAAGGAGGAGAAAACCGATCATGAAGATCAGCAGCTCGGTATAATCCGCCAGTCCCACCAGGTATTGGTTGAAAAAGACCAGCCCAAGGCAGATGATCCCCACAATACCGGGAATGCCGAACCCGGGTGCCTTGATCTCGGTATAAACGGCGCCAATGCCCAGAAGCATGAGAATAGGTAAAAAGGGCTGCAGGGTTCTGACCAGGCCCTCTGACCAGGACTCGGTGATCTCCACCCGCTCATAGCCGTCATACCCTAAAAATGCCAGGGCCTGGTCCAGGTCTTTAACACTCTGTTTTGAAAACCCGAGTTCCATGGCTTCCCGGTCATCCATGGTCAGCAGTTCACCGTCCACCACTATGGTTTTTTTCCTGGAGACCCGGTTTTTCTCCTCTTCGGTCAGGTCATCATACTCTGTTTTGTCCATGTACCGGGTATGACCGTCCAGGGTAACCCGGTAGACCTCCATGGATTTGGTAACCATGGCTTCGGCCAGGACTTCAGGGTAGTTATTCCGTTTGGCCAGGGTGCGGAACTGGGCCCTGAGAACTGTCTGGGTCTTTTCCCCGGCCTCTTTCTGTCCCTCACTGGTCTGGATGATGGGGGCACAGTCCCCGATCAGGGTGGCCTCCTTCATAATCAGGGTACCTGAAGACAGGGCAATAAGTGCCCCAGCCGAGATGGCCCGCTTTTCCACAAAGGCAACGGAGCGTTCACTGGGAATGGTGGAGATGGATTCCACGATCTCAAAGGCAGAGTCCACCCGCCCGCCAAAGGTGTCCAGTTTAAACACCACAATGGCGTCTGTCTCCTTCTCGATCTCCTTTAGGGAGCGTTTGACGTAAGCGGCAAGACCCGGTTCAACCGTGCCGGTCACTGGAAGGATATATACCTTTGGTTCAGCTGTCTCAGCCTTCCCTGCCAGGTCAAATAAAAGTCCGGGGGTCAAAAGGAGGGCCAGAATCAGAGTTGAATATATTTTTATTTTTGACACCATAGCCTGATCCCGAAGAAGTTTGGTCATTAGTGAATGTAGAGGTATTATATCATGATTCAACGGAATTCAAACATATAATTAAATCTGCGAAATCCGCCCTGTCTGTAAAAGTTTTGTTACGAATTGTTTCAGCAGGTGAATCCGGTTGCTTTTTTCTTTGAAAAAGGCTAATTTTTACTTTTGTATATTTGGTAATATAATCATGAACGCCTTAACCCTCAAATCTCTTTAAGGACAATTGTGTTATGATGCCCCGTTCCAGGAAGCCGATCCCCGGAAGCCCCTTTTTCTCGCTCTTGTTCTGGCTGATGATTCCCCTGGTGGTGATCCTGGCCCAGGGATGTTCGGTCAAGTCAGATATGATGACCCACCTTTCCGAAAGCATCTTAAACAACAATGACCTGGATATGGTGGAATCCGGGGCCCCTGCTTACCTGCTGATGGTTGACAGCCTGATCTCCGGTGACCCTGAATCCGAAGAGATGCTGGCCACCGGCGCCCAATTGTACACCGCCTATGCCGATGTCTTTGTCACGGATAAGGAACGCTCAAAAAAACTGGCAGACAAAGCCATGACCTATGCAACAACAGCCATCTGCGAGGCCAACGGCGATGCCTGCGGTCTCAGGGACAAACCCTATGAAAAATTCCGGGCCATTATCACGGATATGGATGAGGATGACCTTCCCTACCTCTTCACCCTGGGCAATGCCTGGGCCTCATGGATAATGGCAAACACGGATGATTTCAATGCACTTGCCGATATCTCAAGGATAGAAGCCATCATGCACCAGGTCATCCGCCTGGATGAAACCTATAAGGACGGGGCCGCCTACCTCTACCTGGGCACCCTGGCCACCTTTCTTCCCCCGGCCCTGGGCGGCAGGCCGGAAGAGGGCAGGGCCTATTTTGAAAAAGCCATTGTCCTGTCCCAGGGAAAAAACCTGATGACAAAGGTGATATATGCCAAACTCTATGCAAAGATGATATTTGACAGGCCCCTCCACGACCGGCTGCTCACCGAGGTTATGGAAACAGACCCGGATATTCCGGGGTACACCCTGATTAACACCTATGCCCAAAAACAGGCCCGCCAACTGCTGGATGAGGCTGACGACTATTTTTAAACCCACTGGAGACTCCCATCATGTTTATACGACTTATCACCCTGGTTCCCCTTGTCCTGATCCTTGCCTTAACATCAGGATACAGCCAGACATTTAAAATCGCCACCATATCCCCGGAAGGCTCCATGTGGATGCAGAAGATGCGTGACGGGGCCAGGGCCGTGGCAGAAGAGACCCAGGGCCGGGTGAAGTTCAAATTCTATCCCGGCGGTGTCATGGGAAACGACAAGGCAGTACTGAGAAAAATCCGTATCGGACAGCTCCAGGGAGGGGCTGTGCCGGCCGGCAGCCTGTCCTCCTTTTTCCCGGCCAACCAGATCTATTCCCAGCCCATGAAGTTTAAAAACATGGCAGAGGTGGATTATATTAGGCAGCACATGGACGACTTTATCATTGAGGGACTTGAAAATGCCGGCTTCATCACCTTTGGCCTCTCCGGCGGCGGATTTGCCTATATCATGTCCAAAGCGCCCATTGAAACAGTGGCAGACCTTAAGGAGCGCAAGGTCTGGATACCGGACAACGACGAACTGAGCCGCGATGCCGTGGCCACCTTTGGCATCTCCCCCATTCCCCTTCCCCTGGCAGATGTCCGCACCAGCCTGTCCTCCGGCTTGATTGACACGGTGGCCACCTCCCCGGTCGGCGCCATCGTGCTCCAATGGCACACCCAGATCCGCTATGTAACCAATATTCCCCTGATTTATCTCCATGCGGTCCTGGCCATTGATAAAAAGAGGTTTAAGCGGATCTCAGCCGCTGACCAGGAGACCGTCTCCCGGATCATGACCCGGGCGTTTAAGGAGATTGACCGGCAGAACCGGGAAGATGACCAAAAGGCGGTTGCAGCCCTCAAAAAGCAGGGGATAAAGTTCATCACCCCCAAAGGGGATGACCTGGCCCTGTGGCTGAGCACAGCAGGAATTGCCTCGGAAAAAATGGTTGCCTCGGGCACCCTGCCAAAGGCAGCCGCAGACAGGCTGGATGTTTTACTGGCCGAATTTCACAAAGCCAACGGCACCAAAATCCAATAAGAAAGGTCCGGTAAAGAACCCATGTTAATCCGTCTTGCCGGCATTTTCCGGAAGTTTGAAGACACGATCCTGGTGTTGCTGATGCTGACCATGATCAGCCTGGCCGTGTTCCAGATTTTTCTAAGAAATTTTTTTGACGCCGGTATTATCTGGGCCGACCCCCTGGTCAGGGTGCTGGTGCTCTGGACAGGGCTTATCGGGGCCATGGCCGCCTCCAGGACCGACAACCATATCAGTATAGATGTGATTTCCAGGTTCCTGCTCCCTCCGGTAAAGAAACTTACCAGCCTCCTGGTCTACCTGTTTACCGCAGGCATTGCCGCCCTGATGACCTGGCACAGCTTCCGATTTGTCAGCATGGAAAAGGCAGACGGGATCACGGCCTTTGCCGGTGTGCCGGCCTGGATCTGCGAGGCAATCATCCCGGTGGCCTTTGCCGTTATCGGTATCCGGTACATCCTGTTCTTCTTCCACCACCTTTTAACGCTTATTAAAAAACCGCAATGACCCTGACCATCATCGGCATACTTATTCTCCTGGCACTGCTCGGAGCCCCCCTGTTCACGGTGATCATCGCCGCTGCCATGTTTGGCTTTCACCTCTCTGAAATAGACCTGTCCGTCATGGCCATTGAACTTTACAGGATTGCCGACACCCCGATTCTCCTGGCCCTGCCCCTGTTTACCTTTGCCGGATATATCCTCGGGGAGAGCAAGACCTCCCAGCGGCTGGTGCGGCTGACCCGGGCCTTTCTGGGGTGGATGCCCGGAGGGCTTGCCATTGTGGCTTTCGTGGTCTGTGCGCTGTTCACAGCGTTTACAGGGGCTTCGGGCGTCACCATTGTTGCCATGGGCGCCCTGCTGTATCCGGCACTGAAACAGGCCGGCTATGCAGACAGCTTCAGCCTGGGCCTGGTCACCACCTCCGGCAGCCTGGGCCTTCTGCTGCCGCCCTCCCTGCCTTTGATCCTTTACGGCATCATTGCCCAGCAGATGAGTGAAGGGGCGGATATATCCATTGAAGACCTCTTCCTTGCCGGCATCTTCCCGGCCCTGCTCATGATCATCATGCTCTCGGCCTGGAGCATCTGGGCCAACCGGGGCAACCCGGTTCCCCTGACCCGGTTCTCCCTGAAAAACTGCGGTGCCGCCCTCAGGGAAGCAGCCTGGGAGATTCCGCTGCCGCTCTTTGTCTTTGCCGGGATCTACTCCGGTTATTTTGCCGTGTCCGAAGCCGCCGCCGTCACGGCCATGTATGTTTTGATCGTGGAGGTATTGATTTACCGGGAGATCCCCCTGAGCCGGCTTCCCGGGATTATCCGGGAATCCATGATCATGGTCGGGGGCATTCTGCTGATCCTGGGGGTATCCCTGGCCTTTACCAACTTCCTGATTGATGCCGAAGCCCCCATGAAACTGTTCCAGCTCTGCCAGGCCTTTGTGTCCAGCAAACTGGTATTCCTCATCCTGCTGAACATTTTCCTGCTGATCCTCGGGGCCATGCTGGACATTTTTTCAGCCATTATCATCATGGTTCCCCTGATGCTGCCCGTTGCCCTGGAATACGGGGTCAATCCGGTCCACCTCGGGATCATCTTCCTGGCCAATATGCAGATCGGATATTTCACCCCGCCCGTGGGCATGAACCTCTTTATTGCAGGCTACCGGTTCAACAAGCCCATTGTTGAGATCTACCGCGCCACTATTCCCTTTATGCTGGTGCTGCTGCTGTCTATCCTGGTAATTACCTACTGGCCGGCCCTGAGCCTGTTTTTAATCTCCTGACCCGCCAGGCTCAGCCTTTTCCAGATAATGCCGGTAAATCCGGGCCACGGCACCGGCCCTGTCCCGGAACATCTCCTCTTCCACAACCAGGGGCCGTTCCTGAAGGGTGAGGCGGTGCATGGCCCGGCGCATGGCCACATAGGTCTCCTGGAGAATATGGCTTTCCTCTCCCGAGATCAGGCCTTCCACACTCAGGCCCTCCATCAGGCGGATATTATCCGTCCAGACAGTAACATCGGGAAACGCCCGTCCGTGGAGAAGGACAAGGTACTGCACCAGGAACTCGATATCAACAATCCCCCCCAGGCCCTGTTTGAGGTCAAAGTACCCGGGTTCGTGTTCAAGCCGCTGCTTCCGCATCTTCTCACGCATCTCACTGACCTCTGACCTCAGGGTCTCCGGATCCCTTTCCCCGGCAAGCACCTTGCTGCGGATCACATCAAAGCGCTTGAACAATGCCGGGTCCCCGGCCACCGGCCTGGCCCGGATCAATGCCTGGTGCTCCCAGGTCCATGCCTGATTCTCCAGGTAGTCCTCAAATGCCTCCATATGGGAAACAATCATACCGGATGCGCCGCCCGGCCTCAGCCGCATATCCGCCCCGTACAGGGTGCCGGCAGAGGTGTGCATGGTCAGGGCGTGGATGATCCGCTGGCCCAGGTTTGAATAGAACCGCACCGTGTCAATGGACCGGGAGCCGCCCCGGGTGTACCCCGGGTCCCCCTCATAGAGAAAGACCAGGTCCAGGTCCGACTTATATCCCATTTCAAGTCCGCCCACCTTGCCATAGGCCACAATGGCAAACCGGCAGCCGTCAACCCCGTCTGCGGAAACGCCCTCGGGCACCCCGTATTTTTCCGTCACAATGTCCCAGGAGGATTCAATCACCTGGGCAAGGATGGTCTCTGCGATGTAGGTTAGATGGTCACTGACTTTCATTAGGGGATAGTTGCCGCTGACATCGGCCGCAGCCACACGCAGGGTATTGATCTGGCAGAAAATATTCAGCTCTTCCAGCAAAAACTCCTGGTCTCCCTTAGGGGTCCGGGCCATACGCCGGGCCATCTCCGCCTCCAGGGCATCGCGCTTGGGCGGGGCGTACAATGTTGCCGGATGCATGAGTTCATCCAGGAGAACCGGGTGCAGGCTTAAAAAGGAGATGATCCACGGACTTTTCCTTGCCAGTACGATCAGGGTGTCCAGGGCGCCCTGGTTTTCCAGGAGAAGGGAGAGGTAACAGGTCCGGCGCTCAATGGTGATGACCAGGTCAATGAGTTTGTTCAGCACCCTTTCGGCATCCGAGGCACGGCCGGCTTTTTTCACCAGCCTGGGCACGAGCCTGGCCAGTTTCTTTCTGCCGTTGGGGGTGAGCCGCTGGGTATTGATGTGACCGGCCAGGGATCTCAGCAGGGACAATACCTGCTCCGGCTCCTCGTACCCTGCAATGGAAATGGATTCCACCAGGAACTGGGGATCGTTGATGTTGTCCCAGATCCGGGTCAGGTCCTGGTTGCTTTTCTCTTCATCTTCATCCTCCCCGCCCACAAGAAGCTGGGAAAAGTGGCCGTGAACCAGGCTCAGGACCCGTGACAATTCCCGGGAAAACTCATCAAAGGAATCATATCCCGCGGACAGGGCAAGAATCTCCCGCTGGACAGGATCTCCGGGAATATCATGGGTCTGGCGGTCCTGGTACTCCTGCAGCCTGTTTTCCACCTGCCTCAGGAAACAATAGGCCTGTTTAAGATCTTCACAGGTCTTTTTATTGATGCAGGCATGGTCCAGGAGCAGGTCCAGCACCCGGAGAATCGGCCGCTCCTGAAGAGCGGGCTCCACCCCGCCCCTGATCAGCTGGAACAATTGGCCGAAGAACTCTATCTCCCTGATCCCGCCGGCCCCGAGCTTTATATTGTCCTTTAACTTTGCACTCTTGACCTGGAGGGATATCCGCTGCTTCATATCCCTGAAGGAATCAAAGGAGCCATAGTCGAAATACCGGCGGTAAATGAAAGGCCGCAGCCTGTCCAGGACTTTGCGGCCCGCCTCAAGATCCCCTGCAACCGGGCCGGCCTTGATCATGGCATACCGCTCCCACCCCCGGCCCTGGACCTCATAGTAGTGCTCAAACGCGGCAGAACTCATCACCAGGGGGCCGCTGTCCCCAAATGGCCTGAGCCTTGTGTCCACCCGGAATAAATGAACCCCGCTTCCCGGGGCAAACAGTTTGATGAACTCCCTGCAGAGCTTTGTAAAAAATTCATCATTGGAGATGGGATTTTTCCCCGTGGTATACCCCTCTTCAGGATAGACAAAGATGAGATCGATATCAGATGAAAAATTCAGCTCCCCGGCCCCCAGCTTCCCCATGCCCAGGACAATGATCTGCTGGAAGTTGCCGTTGGCATCCGTGGGCGTGCCCCGGCGGTTGCACAGGGAACGGTACAGATAATCAATCCCGGAAGATATGCAGGCCCGGGCCAGGTTTGACAGATCCCCCATGGTCTCTTCAAGCCCGGCAGCGCCTGTAAGGTCCCGCCATGCAATCCGGACCGCTTCATACACCTTAAACCGGACAAGCCCCTCTTTTACCCCGGCAAGGTCCGGGTCGTCCCCAAGGGCTGCGGCCAGCTTGCCTTCAAGGGTATGGCCGGAGTAGCTTCTGCGCAGGTCCCGGGTCTCTTCCATCTCCTGCAGCATCCCCGGGCTGCGGGTAAGATGGGTGGCGACAAACTCGCTGTAAAGCATGACCTTGATAAGATCATCCGAGATCAGCAGCCTCTCTTCCATCTGGATACCGGCGGAATCCAGGGATGTGTAAAAGGTTTCCAGCCGCATCAGGAGCAGGTCTGCACATTCCCGGGAAAGACCGGGGAAAACGGTTTCAATTTTCCTGGACAGGTTTTCCGGGATCATCTGCTCTGCCTTTGCAACACAGGTTTAAAAAGGGGAGCCGGGGCATCAGGAGTAATAAGACGAAATACGAAAAAGGGCATTGGGTCTCCTCTAGGGATTACGCAAAAACAACTTCACATAGTCTGTATACAAAAGCCCTTAAAATATTGGGTATTTTACAAAACAGAACATGAATTGTTTTTTGCGAGATCCTTTATCAAAAATTCTTTTAAGGAGTACGAGTTTACGCCCTCGTGCACCAGTATGCAAGCTCCAATTAACCCCAACATTGCAGCTTCAACCTTGAGTGCCTTGAAACTGGTACCTTCCTGACTTTTGCGACGTTGGGGTTAAGATATACCCAGGGAAATGATAAGATGGCCCCTGAATCCCATGGTTCCGCCGTCCCGGATGGACTTGATCTTTGTCATCTTCCGTTCCGCCGGGATATCCCTGTCCTGGTAATGATAGGTCATGGGAATGACATCCCCCTGCCTGAGGCAGTCCAGGGCCTGGGATCCCTCCTTGACCACCACAAACAGGGGGTCGGATTCGGTTGTCCTGAGCTTGAACTGGAAAAAGACCCTCGGGTTTTCCAGTTGAAACTCCGCACTGAAGTATTGTTCATCCCCAGCCCGGACAGGGGCGGTGCCCCATTTTCTGACGGTTCCCATGTGTATTCCCCTTATTTGATTGCTTAACCCGTGACTGTACTTCATTTTCCGTGCCAGGCCTGCCTGGAACGATTTTATGCAGATTTATTACAGAATATAGATTACAGGAGCGGTTTAACGATATTTCCCCGGTTCCACAGGTTTTATTTCACCACTCCGGCTGTATTTGAAAGCCGGCAGCCCTGGCCGGACAGAACCGGCTGCCCCTTCCCGGTATAGTAAACTGATTGCTCCCGCACAACAGAAAAAATAAAAACTGCCGTTGCAGCCCCCATATTCTGCGCATACTTACGCATAGTCCGTCATTTTTATGCAGGCTTGATTATACAAGGCTTGCTAACCACCCCCATTTTGTGGTATTGAAACAGGTTCGATTTGTATGAATATTAAAGCGTTTTTATATC
>JAKSAX010000228.1 GCA_022361395.1 Desulfobacterales bacterium
TATAATCCCATCTCCAAAAACCTCATGAATTTGAATTTAAAGACTAATTTGAACTATTCGAGGTCAGTTAAAGATAATGAAGTCACGCTTTGGTTGAAAAATCTAATACATACAAGGCAACGAGTTTTTGACTATAGAGATTTCTATATAATTCCAATAAATGAAGGCAGTGGAACTATTGAGATAAATGTCATTTGCGAAGAATACAAAGAAGAACAACGGTTCGAGATCCCTATCGTGGTAACAATCAAAGGATCAGAGTGAGTTTTTTTGCCGGTGTCAGATAAATCGACGGAGGGATACTCAGACGTAAGATATAGGCCTGGGAAGGGGCTGACAGGCTGAACAAAATAAAGATGATTTATATGCCCGAAGCTTGACTCGCCAGCCTGTCTGGGGATAAAATCAGATATTCAAACAAATCCGCTGTTTTGACATAAGGGAGCGTGCAAAAATTGATTCACGTTCTGTTTTGCGAAATACCCAGTGTTTTAGGGTTTTTTGTAACCCGGCTGTGTGAAGCTGTTTTTGCGCAATCCCTGAGAACATATAATCCAGGGGATTGCCATGACACCTACAACGAGTAAATACAAACCGTTTTCAATTTTTTTACTTTTTTTCCTTTTCTTTGTATTCACGGCCTTTATTTTGAGCCGTTACTCTTCTGGCACGATAACGGACACCAGGCTGCAAAGGGCGGGGTACCGGGTGCCGAGAGCCAATTTTGTCATTCGTTCCACTGTGTTGGAAGACAGGGTTATCCTTGTAAAGGGGGAGCCTGTTACCGCAAACAGATGCCGGTTGGTTTTTAAAGGAATTGAGGAGGGCAGGATCCTTCTTGACCTCTATCTGCTGGAACTTGATCCGGAATATGCCTATGCACAGAATATTTCAAAGACAGCAGCAAAGGAAGGGGTTCGCCTGGGAGATGCTGAATATCAATTGATATCGGTGAACGGCAGAATATTAAAATTGAAAATCGGGCAGCAGTTTACTGCCCGCTGAAAGACTGGTTGCCGGATTTGGCCGGAGGGCTAATGGTCCAGATACATAGTTTCAACCAGTTCCCGCAGCAGGAAAATACCCTGGTGGGGAATTTCATAGTTAAACGTATGGCTGGGCTTGTTCCATTTCACAGTATGGGCTTTTAAAACCGGGATTGTCCTTAGAAAGTCGCTTTCCAGGCTTGAATACACAGATGTCACAAGGTTTTTTTCCAAACTGTTGTCAGAAAGGTCCTTGTCTATTAAATAAGACAACTCTTTTAACCCGCCAAAAGATCTTACAGAGGCAACAGGGCCGGGATATTCCAGTGCGGTTTCAAATTTGTTTAAAGGGATCAGTGAGGCGTGAATAAGATCAAGGGCGTTCTCACGGCTCATGTTCAGGTTATTGTACTTTCCCCTTTTGATCAGTTCTCCTTTGATATAGTCTGCATTAGAGAGGTCTGTGATTCCGATTTTTTCCATGTCAAACGGATCGCCGGACAGATAATTTGCAGCCTGTTTTGTTAGTTTATCCATGACCCGGTCAAAGACAGAATCATGGATATATAAAATATCAGTGGCGTCGCATTCGTTCCCCCTGTTGACCGTTATTGAGTCCATGATTGACCCGGCATGGCTGTCCATGTTGTGGTCATCAAAAATAACGGTTGTACTCAATCCCGCGCCATATCCCAGGGTGATCCGTGGAAAACAGCGGTTTCTGATGGTTCCGGTAATTTCCCGGATCGTGGCTCTGTCTCCGAAAAATATATAGTTCCAGCCGTCATAACAGAGGGTGTCAAGAAACGCCGTGCCGGGGGTGTTCATGAGGCAAACCGCTGACCGGAGCGGTTCAAGCCTTTGACTGTCAAGGCTGTCCAATGCCCTGTTGAGCGCTTTTATGAATTCATAAACGGCAAAAGCGCCGGCACCTGAACTGCTCGGCCTGACAATGGTTGCATTCTTTGCCATCAGGGTCTGCGCGAGAACAAATACCACCTCCTGGTCTGAATTCCCGGGCAATACGGCCAGCACGGGCGCGCTGTTCCTTATCCTGGTATTTGAAATCCCGGCACTACCCAGTCCTGTCCGGTAATATGGCAACAGGTCCCTGCACCATTCCTTTACGGATTGGGTGGCATCCTTGACATGGGAAAACGGACTGCCTGTAATCTTACAGACGGTTTTGAAGGTGACATCTTCGGTAAAGTAGAAGTTCATTGTCCGTTTCAAAACCTCGAATATATCTTCAACCGGGATATTATCCAGGGCCGGCTGGACCGAGATGGCTGTTTCTCCGGCCCCTTTAACCCCCCACTCATTAAGATCGTGGACCTCAAGGACAGGGTCCCCTGATATATCCTGAACCGTTCTTGTGAATGCCTCTCCGGCAAACCGTTCTTCGCCGTAAATATAGGATGGTATCTGTATGGTTTTCATCTATGCTGTCTGACACCCGTGTTTTGCCTTGCCGTCATGGAATTTAATCCGCTGCAGGTCGTATAAGACCGGTGTGTTCCTGCCGCAGGCGCATGGTGTTCCGTCTTTGCTAAGTCTTGCGCCGTCACCGGTCATGTAATTAATAAATATCATGCCTGAGGGGGGCAGGTTGTTTCCGTCCATATCCGTTGCTCCTGTTTTGGAAACCAGGGCATATCCCAGTTCATCCGGGGCAGCCATTTGGTCCCGGTCCAGTTTTTTAATGATCACCAGTGAGTGACCGTAGGAGAGATGGAAATTTCTCATTTGTTTTGAGCAGGTCGCGGCAGTCGGGCATACCTCGGTGCTGCCGAAATGGCCTTTTATGTATGGGATTTGCCTGTCTGTCATTAAATGATCCAGGAGGACTTCTGATATCGGCATGCTGGACCAGAACACGAATTGAAATGCTTTGTTGTACCGGTGACTGAGATTCCACTGTGTTTGCCGGCCCGCATCAATGGCAAGGATATCCTTTAAGAACGCCCCTTTTTTATTGTTTTCCCCTTCAGGAGGGGCAAGGATACCGTTGACCTCAAACTGCCGGGCCGTATCGTAAATATCTTCAACCGTCGGGGCGGAAGAGGGTCTCCAGTAAAAGTCACTGCCAAGCCTGTGAAGCATTGTCGCATAGATGCCGTTGGTGATGTGATCCGCATTATACGCCCCCAAGATCCGTTTGCCGGATAAAGGGGTTGTTCTTGATTCAAGCCCCTGGAATGTGAACATCCCGGGTTGAAATTCGAAATTATCTCTGTAAAACAGGTCTTCATAAAAATCAAACTCAATGAGCCGGTCTGCCGTCCTTGACATTCCCCGCCAGTCCTGCATGGAATGCATGATCAGTATTGGGGTGCCGGTTGTGCCGCCGGTGCCGAACCTGAAGTATTTTCCTTTGTGGGGATCAACTTCGGACAGATTGATCTGAGGCACAAAGGCCATTGGGTGATTGGAAGCAAGGTGCACCTTGGTGATATAGGGGATAACGGAGACAAACTCTTCCAGGGAGGAAATATCCTGAATATTTTGTACGGACAGTTTTTTATAGTGCTCCCTGTAAAACGGAACAGTCTCTTTTGCAAAGAGGAGGGCAGGAATCGTCTGGTTTTCAAGTATTATTTTCTGCCTTTCCGCGGCATTGCCCGTGTCCCACCAGAAATCAGTATAGTCCGGTATATTAAAACGGTCCATTCATCAGCCAGTTTTTTGTATTTTCACCCGTAAAGACAGGTCGTAGTCCAGGACATGGGGATGGGGATCTGCAGCAACAACGGCCTGGAAACCAGGGTCTTTTTTCAGCTCTGCCAGTTCCCAGTCCGGAAAGTAAACCTCCCATTGTGCCAGTTCCCCTAAATCATTCAGAACGGGCATAAGCTCGTCCCTTGTATAGGATGCCTGGAGTGTGCGTATAAGGTCCTGCCTGACCTTTGCATTTGTGCCTCTCAGCCTATCGGATAAAATATCGCCGTTAATCTCTTCTCTCCGGTAATCGGAAATGTAAAACACCCCGCCGGGCCTGAGACAGTCTAAACCTGCGTGAAAGAAGTCAAAAAGCATTTCGTCGTCAAAATGATGCATGGAATTCTGGCAGACAACGAGATCGTAATGATCTTTTTTGCACCTGAGTTTAAAAAGATCATCCTGCTTAAATATGAGTTTTTCATGCTTGTGCTTCATTGACGCCCTTCTCAACATCTCTTGGGAGGCATCTATGGCCAGCATGGTTTCCGGATTGTAACCGCAAATAACATAGGCGAGATTGCCGGGGCCTGTACAGAATTCAGCGATGTTCTTTCCCCTGAGCTGAAAGTGGATGTCAAGTTCCCTTGCAAACAGAAGATAGTCGGAATTGTCCGGATAGCTCGTACCCTGGCAATACCGGGTCGCTTCTTCGATCCCGGCAATGGAGTGGTCTTCAGGCTCCCTTTCCTTTATGTCTGCGGTTGTTAAGAAATGATAGTCTCGATCCATGGATCTGTGTCCTTTTGTTACTGAGATACAGAAATTTCCGATACTGATTTTGATGTGCAATTGTGTAGCAATATATTTATATGTTGTAAAGGTATTCTTTCGCCGGTCCCATGATAATCGCACATAAATTGGGCACGGTTTTTAATTTTTAAAGGTTTTGGACACTTATGCATTATCCGGATTTTGCCTGCGGTTACCTGTACAAAAGCAACTCATTGGAGTCATTGGGTTTGAAAAGGGGTATATGCGTTGAACCTGCGCCGGCCCCGGAGCGGGCTGAGAATTTTTAAGGCTTTTCAAGGAAAGGAAATCGTAAAGAGGAGGATGCGGATCCTCCTCTTTTTCTGTGGGCCTGCTTCAGTTTATTTTAAGAAAAACAGCCCCGTCTTTTTGTTCCGCCCTGACTTTTTCCATATGTTTCAGCGTGGCAAATTCCCTTTCCAGCACGGGCTTTGTGATTTTGTCTCCCATCCTGCGGAGCAGGTCTTCAGGTTCAACGCCACCGGTCTCTTTTAATATTTTAAGGATTTGGCTCTGGGTCGGGTTTAAAACAGCAGGATCGTTATTATGTTTTTCAAAGGATTTGGCTGCATGGGCTGCCCAGGGATCACAGGTTCTGACTGGGGACAGGGCGTCCATATAACAGTCTTCACACAATATCTGTCCGTAATGTTCCCTTTGGTCGCTTTCCTGAATCACCTGGCTGCATTTATTACACTTCATGATTTTCCCTCCGTGTCTGGTATTTTCCCGAATATTTTACTTACTCCTGCGGGCAGTTTATTTATGGATTCAGGCATGTTTACATAATGGATTAGTCCATACATCCCCCGAATGGGGGAGGAGGGGAAAATTACAACACAAAAAGATACCGGTACCTTTCATGGGTGCATTGCCTGATACGGTTCTGTCGTTACAGATACCGGTATTCAGTCCTGATCAAGATCCAGGATTTTTGTCTCAAGATAGGGGGTGGTTTTATACTCGGTCAGGGTAATCAGTTTCCTGGTGGCCCTGCCCAGACGTTCGGCCTGTTCCTTTATCTGGAGAATGTTTGCCTCCCGGTCCACGGGATCGCTCATATCCTCAAGCAGTAGTTCGGCAGTTCCCAGAATGATCATCAGGGGCTGGTTTAACTCATGGCAGATCGCTCCTGCGGTTTCAACTGCAGCGGCCAGCTTTTCATTTTCAACCTTTTTCCGCTCATTGATTTTTGCTTCGGTGGTGTCTTCAATCGACAGGAGCACCGCTTCCTCATCATTGAGAAGGATGGGCAGGGTGGAAACCCGCAGATGGCGTTCCCCCTGTTCCCGGAAGGCCATGGGAACCTCGACCATTTCATAGGGGCGCCTGTGTTTCATGGTATCCATAATGATCTGGCGAAGCCTGCACCTGACGCAATTGGGGCCGAATCCGCAGCCCTGGGGCACATCATTGCGGTTGACACAGTCAAACGCCTTTCCGCCGGTGAGGCCGATGAGTTGAGTATTGTCCTTGTTAACGAACCTGGCTGTGGTTTTGTTGGCCAGGGTGATGGTTCTGTTTTTATCTATGACGGAGATGGCGATGGGCAGGGCATTGATAACCTTTAACAGGCTTTCCCTGGTATAAATATCTGATGAATTGTCCATAGAGTGCCTTTAAATCTGATGCTTTATTAAGAGGCCTATGGGGGATGGTATCAATTATTCAGGGTGCTTTCAATGTCGTAATCTTTTAAAATCCTCCGGGCCAGTTCGGCAAACCCGAGTCCGCCCGGATGCCGGGTGACAAAAGCCGGTTTGTCTGAAAGCATATCTGCAAAGGCTTTAATATTTGCCACCCCCACTGCCCGGGGGAAATAGGCAAACATGGGGGCATCGTTTGGTGAATCCCCTGAAAAGACAATCCGGTCTTTTATCCGGTCCAGGTCAAGGCTGAAATAATCCCGGAACAGGGTGCGGGTCATAGTCAGCTTGTCATAGGTGCCGAACCAGCCGTTGACATGGATGGAGGATATTTTGGCTGTGGCCCCGTGGCTGTGGAAAATATCCACGATCCTGTCAATGTTTTCAGAGGCCAGGGCAGGAACATCTTCACAGAAATCAATGGCCAGGTCCGCCTCCCTGTATGCCTGGTCAGCAGATACGATACAGCCGGGAACTGCCGTCAGCACATCTTTTCTGATCTTTTCCAGCTTTCTTTGGTCAGCCTCCCGCTGGGAACCGGGTCTGGCATAGTGCCGGATCATTTTCCGGCTGCCGGTATCATAGGCAAAGTAAAAGGCCCCGTTTTCACCGACCACCGCCTTTACCGGCCACATCCGCGCTATATGGTCGCACCACCCGGCCGGCCTGCCCGTGATGGGGATGACAGCGATACCGGCCCGGTCAAGGTCTTCCATGGCCTTGTAAGCTGCCGCAGGGAGCCGCCCTTCAGTGGTCAGTGTATCATCAATATCCGTGAGCACATGGGTGATCCGGCGGCATTGGCCTTTCGAAAACTGGTCAAGGGGTTTCATCTATTTCTCTTTTTCTATCAGGCCTTTCACAAACCAGCGCTGCATGAACAGCACCACCAGAATGGGGGGCAGCATCACAAGGATGGCCGCACCAAGTGCAATGTTCCACTCGGGCAGGTCATCTGCCTGGGGGATCAGGTTCTGGAGACCGATAACCGCTGTGGTCATCTTGGGGTTGGTGGTGACCAGCAGGGGCCAGAGGTACTGGTTGTAACCATATACAAATTCAATAACCACCAGGGCCGCAATATTTGTCCGGGACAGGGGGAAAAGAATCTTCCTGAAAAAGGTCATGGGGGAGGCCCCGTCTATTTTGGCTGCCTCACAGAGTTCTTCGGGAATGGTCAAAAAGAACTGCCGGAACAGGAAGGTACAGGTGGCCGAGGCCACAAGGGGCAGGATCAGGCCGGTGTATGAATCCAGAAGACTCCAGTTCAGGGTCACTGAAATATCGTGGCCTGCAAACCAGGTGGCAACAGCATCCAGGTGGAGGAGATCCCAGACGGCCTGAAGCGGAGAGAGCACGTTGGCCGCCATTTCATAGGTGGGCAGGATCCGGACTTCCACCGGCAGCATCAGGGTGCAGAATACAGAGGCAAAGGCCAATGCCCGGAATTTATAATCAAAGTAAACAATGGAAAAGGCGCCGATCATGGAAACACAGATCTTACCTACGGTGATGCCTGTTGCCATGATAATTGAGTTCATTATCTGTGTGCCCAGATTCCCACGGGACCAGGCTTCCTTTATGTTGACTATGAACTGGTCTCCCGGAATCAGTGGCATGGGCACCCTGGAAACGTCTTCCAGGGGCAGGGTGGCGGCAATCAGGGAGTAGATAATGGGGAACCCGACAATGAGGATCCCCAGCATTAAAAAGGCATAGGTCAGAAAATCAAGTAATGGGGTACGTTCTACCATAATATTTTATCCGTTAGGTTAAGCGTGTTTAACTATTTATGGTTAAACCACGCGTTTAACCGCTGTATTGCACTTTCTTTTCAACAAATTTGAACTGAAAAAAGGTAATCAAAATGATCATGGCCATCATCACCACAGACTGGGCGGATGAAGAACCAAGATTCAATCCCACAAAGCCGTCCTGGTACACCTTGTACACCAGGATGTTAGTGGACCCGCCGGGCCCCCCCTGGGTAACGGTGTGGATGATGCCGAAGGTTTCAAAGAAAGAGTAGATGATGTTCATGACCATGAGAAAGAAAAAGGTCGGGGAGAGCAGGGGCAGGGTAATGGTCCAGAACCGTCTGAACGGGCCTGCGCCGTCAATGGCCGCCGCCTCAATCAGGGATTTGGGCACGGCCTGCATACCGGCCATGAAAAACACAAAGTTATAGGAAACCTCTTTCCAGGCAGATGCCATGACGATCATGATCATGGCATCTGATCCGTACAGAACCGGGTTCCAGTCCAGGCCGAACCACTTCTTAATGCCCAGGGCCACCACCCCGTATGAGGGGTGAAGCAGAAACAGCCACATGATACCGGAGATGGCCGGGGCCACGGCATAGGGCCAGATCAGCATGGTTCTCACCAGTGCCTTGGCCCGCAGGGCCCGGTTGGCCATGGCCGCAATAAAGAGTCCCAGGGAGATGGAAACCGCTGCGGTAGCCAGACTGAACACCGAGGTGATGAGAATGGATTTCAGGTACAGGGGATCTGAAAACAACTCAATATAGTTGTAGAACCAGACAAAGGTAGAGCGCCTGCCAAAAGGGTCTGATAATAAAAACGACTGAATGATTCCCTGGATGGCCGGCCAGTAGAAAAAGGTGATGGTGACCAGGATCTGGGGAAAAATCAGCAGGTATGGCAGGGTGCTTGATTTAAAGTAGGAGCGTTTGATCATAGGTAAAAAAAGGCGCCGGAAATTTTGGTGTTTCCGGCGCCGTGACCTTAGTTATTTATAGGTTTTTTCAAAAGTTGCCAGCTGGGTGTTGCTTCTCTTTACTGCATTATCCAGAGCCGCCTGGGGGGATTTTTTCCCGTTCCAGACCTGTTCCAGCTCTTCGTTGATGATGTTTCTGATCTGCACAAAGTAGCCCAGCCTCAGGCCTCTGGAGATGGTTGTGGGGATGGCGCGGTTAAGCTGGTTTATACCCACTTCCTGGAGAGGATTGGCATCGTAGTAGCCTTTGCCTTTAAGGGAATCATAGGCATCAATGGTGATGGGAAAGTACCCTGTTTCCTTGTGCCAGAATTCCTGCATGTCGTTGCTTGCCAGGAATTTGAGGAAAGCGGCCACACCCTTGTACTCTTCTTTTGAATGACCGTTGAGTACCCAGAGGGAGGCGCCGCCGATGATGGAGTTCTGGGGCTTTGTACCGGCTTCGATGGGAAGGGGGGCTGCATCCCATTTAAAATCCTTAACCGCTTTTTTCAGCTTGGCAATACCGGAGATGGAGTCAATGTAAACCGCTGCATTCTGGCCGATGAATTCAGCCTTGGGGCCCTGGTATTTCTGTCCGCCGTACATGAAGCGTTTGTCATCTGCCCAGGATTTGAGGCGGGTGATGTGATTGACCACCTTGGGATTGTTGATTTCAAGTTTACAGTCCAGGCCTTCGTAACCGTTCGCCTTGGAGGCAAAGGCCACGTTGTGGATGGCGGAGTAGTTTTCAATCTGGGTCCAGGACTGCCAGGCCGTGACCATACCGGCAGGGGCAATGCCTTTTTCAACCAGGGTCTTGGTGATTTCACCCATCTTTTCCCAGGTAATGGGTTCGGTTTTGCTCAGCGGGGCAATCCCCGCTTTTTCAAACATATCCACATTATAGTACATAATGGGGGTGGAGGAGTTGAACGGCATGGACATGAGGTTGCCGTCTGCGTTCATATAATAGGACAGAACCGCCTGAAGGTACCTGGACCAGTCAACGTCGATCCCGGCGTCCTTCATCAGTTCAAATACGGGATATACGGCCCCGGAGAGCATCATGGTCTGGGTGCCCACCTCAAATACCTGGAGAAGATGGGGCTGTTTTTTGGCGCGGAAAGCGGCAACACCGGCATTCATGGTTTCATCATAGTTGCCTTTAAAGGTTCCGACAACCTTGTAGTCGGACTGTGAGGCGTTAAACTCTTCGATCATTTTAGCGACAACTTCGCCACGGGCACTTCTCATGGCATGCCACCACTGGATCTCAACCGGTTTGGCAAAGGCTGAGGCCGGCAGAGCCAGACCCAGGGCAAGAACCGCAATACACAACAATTTCGACAATTTCATCTCTCTCTCCTCCTTGGAATTGGTTTCCGGCGTACCTAAGTTCCGGCACACCTTTTGGAATACTGGATCGTCAGCGGGATACTATTCAAACAAAAACTAACATTTCAATACAATTATCCGAAGCTTTATTCGGATATGGCCCAAGAGTCAAGAAAAATATCTTTTTTTAAAAATAATTGCAAAATGATCGTTTTTGTTGTTTTATGTGCAGTCAAAATACAGATAACCCAAAGACCCACAATTCCAGGAAATATCCATGGCAGAACTAAAGTTTGACAATGTTGTAAAGAAGTACGGGAAAACCCAGGTCGTACACGGCATAGACCTTGATATCAGGGACAAGGAATTTCTTGTCCTGGTCGGACCGTCCGGCTGCGGTAAATCCACCCTGCTGCGCATGGTGGCCGGTCTTGAGGAGATTTCCGGGGGAACCATCTCCATTAACGGAAAAGTGGTCAACGAGATTGCCCCCAAGGACAGGGGCCTTGCCATGGTGTTCCAGAACTATGCCCTCTATCCCCATATGAATGTCTTTGACAATATGTCCTTCGGCCTGAAGCTGAGCAAGACCCCGAAGGAAGAGATCCGCCGGCGGGTGGAGGAGGTGGCCGCCATCCTGGGCCTTGAGGAATTTCTGGTCAGGAAACCCCACGAACTGTCCGGCGGTCAAAGGCAGCGGGTGGCCATGGGCCGGGCCATGGTCAGGAAACCCTCTATATTCCTTTTTGACGAACCCCTGTCCAACCTGGATGCAAAGCTGAGAATCCAGATGCGGGCGGAAATCAAGATGCTTCACCAGCGGGTGGATTCAACCATTATCTACGTGACCCATGACCAGGTGGAGGCCATGACCCTGGCCGACCGGATCGTGGTGCTCAGGGACGGTGTCATTGAGCAGGTGGGCACCCCCCTTGAACTCTTTTCCAATCCGGCAAATACCTTTGTGGCCGGGTTTATCGGCACCCCGCCCATGAACCTTGTACCGGGCAGGATCGGGAAAAACAATGGAAATGACTTTGTCATCTTTGAAGGCGGGTTGGAAATCCCTGTGCCTGAAAAAGAGAATAAGACGCTTAATGAGGGACAGGAAGTGGTTTTCGGGCTCCGGGCCGAAGAGATTACCCCGGTGGCGCAGGCCGGAACCGGGCTGCCCGGTGCCTGGCAGTTTGAAGGAAAGGTTATGGTTTCGGAACCCCTGGGCCATGAAACCCACCTGCACATGGATATCTCAGGAACTACCCTGCTGTGCAAAAGCGAAGGCAAACAGACCTTTGAACCGGATCAGGAGCTGACCCTGGGCATGAACCTGAAAGAGATGCATCTCTTTGATGCCGGGACCACCAACCAGATTTATTAGCGCCCGACATAAAGCAGCCCGGGTATCAGTCCCGGGCTTCACGTTGGATTCTCCGCCGGTTTATCCGGCAATAACCACCTGAACCCCTGCCTCTTCCAGCTCATTTTTAAACGCCTGTTCTATCCCTGCATCCGTGACAAGGATATCAACCTTTTCAATGGGGGCGGTGATAAAGTTGGACACCACACCCATCTTGCTGGAATCCGCCACAACGATCACGGGGCCTGAACTCTGACGTATCATGGTTCTGGCAACCGCCGCCTCTTCCTGGATCGGGGTGGTCAGTCCGAATTTCATGCTGACACCGTCAATACCGATAATGGCCTTGGTACCGCAGATCCGCTTCAGGATCACATGGGTAAGCTCCCCGATCAGGGAGTTTGAATGGCGGCGGAAGAGCCCGCCGGTCAGCACCACTTCAATGTCCGGATTCTGGATTTCACTTAAGGCATTGGCGTTGGAGGTGATGACCCGAAGATTTTTCCCGGTAAGGTGCCGCAAAACCTGGGTGTTTGTTGAGCCTGTATTGATGAAAAGGGTTTCCCCGTCTTCCACCAGACGGTTGGCCGCCTGGCCGATGGCCTCCTTTTGTATCCGGTTCTGCAGGTCTTTTTCCGCATACAGGGGTTCGCTTTTGATCCGCCTGCGGCGCATGGCGCCCCCATGGGTTCTTTCCAGCAGGCCTTTTTCCTCCAGCCGGTCAAAGTCCCTCCGGATAGTCAGTTCGGTCACCCCGAATTCCCGGCTTAAATCACTGACCTTGACCACCCCGTTTTTTTCAATCATCTGCTGGATGCGGGCCAGCCGGTCCACAGGCAAAAGCGTTGTCTGCACCATAGTTTATCTCCCCCGAACCCCCACCTGGTCATTGTCCTAATGGTTTGCTAACTTTTAAAAGACTCTTTCATACACCAGGACAGGGGCAAGATCAATGGAGTGAACACAAATGTGTCTGATTCAAATCAAATCCTAATAAACGAACAATTTCAATCAATGTCAATAGTATTAACCGGGGTCAAACTTTTACATATCCGGTATCATCGGGCAGGCCGTCCATCCGTGCCGTGGAATTGGCCAGGTGATCACAGGCCTCGTTAAGGGGATCGCCGGCATGGCCCTTTACCCACTGGAACCGGATATCCAGCCCGGGCAGGAGGCCAAGGAGCCTCTCCCACAAATCCGGGTTCACTGCCGGATTGCCGTCCGATTTTTTCCAGCCCCGCCTTTTCCAGCCCCTGGCCCAGCCCTTGGTGATCCCGTTGATCACATACCTGGAATCCGAATGGAGGACAATGGGGTTTGTCTCCCCCTGAAGGGCTTCCAGGGCAACAATCACCGCCATCAGCTCCATCCTGTTGTTGGTGGTCAGGTTATAGCCGCCGGAAAACTGCTGCCCATCCTTGATTACCACCCCGTATCCTCCGGGGCCCGGATTGCCGATGGCACCGCCGTCTGTATAGACCACAACGGTATCCTTAGAGTAGGTTTTGGGGGCGGAAGGCGCTTTCCCGGATGGTTTCCCGGGTTTTCCCGGTGATTTTTTAGGGCCGTAGCTGGGGTTGGCAATAAAGGCCTCAGCCTCCTCCCGGGTCTTAAAGCTTTTGTACATGGCCCCTGCCACGCCCCTGACCTGGCGCTCCGCTTCCGGCCAGGTGGTGAATATGCCTGTTTTTAATCCTTTTGCAACTGCGTAAAATTTCATGGGGAGGAATATAAATGCAAACCCTGGCCGTGTAAAGGCAGAAATTGTGTTAAAAACAGTCACGCTTTTTTATGGTCAATTTCCTAAAGGGCTGATATATTAAATTGCCATGACACCTGCAATTGCCAGAGCCAGGAAGGCCAAAATAGAGTTCAGCATCCACGAGTACGACCATGATCCTGATGTCCGGGCATTTGGAAAGGAAGCTGCAGAAAAGCTCGGCGTTCCCGAAGATCAGCTCTTTAAAACCCTTGTGGTCTCATTCGGTGCCCGGGATCTTGCCGTGGCAGTGGTGCCGGTGTCCGGCCAGCTGGATCTTAAAGCAATTGCCAAAGCCCTGGGCGTGAAAAAAGCAGCCATGGCAGACAAAAAACTGGTGGAGCGGACCACCGGATATCTCACCGGCGGGGTCAGCCCCCTGGGCCAGAAGAAAAACCTTCCCACGATCCTTGATACCTCTGCCCGGAGTTTCACTGCCATCTATGTCAGTGCCGGCCGGAGAGGCCTTCAGATCTGCCTGTCCCCGGATGATCTTGCCTCCCTTACCCGGGCCCGGTTTGAGCCTGTTGCGAAGAATTAGTTTGACGCAACTCTTTATTTCTGTTTTATTAACATAAATCTAACAATACGACTGGGTTTCTTGAAATTGACCGGCGTTCAATTGTCTTTCCCCTGTTCCTGACCACTGATAATCAGCCCTGTTGAATCTGATGACGTCCTTTTTCCAAGGATTTGAAAAATCCTGGATCTTGTAACTTTAAATATAACAGCTAAACAGCCATTTGCTGTATGCCGTAACGGCATGCACGTATTTCTAACTAATTAACCAGGGGGTAAGTTATGATGACACACAGAGGTCTGGCCAGGAACTTGTTGTTATTGGTTATTTGGGGCTTGTTTTATCTACCGGCAACCGTTGTTGCCGGTGAGGCACAGTTCCGGATCGGGGCGGGGATCTATGATGTTACCGGGCCTGCTGCGGAACTGGGCATGATGGGGTATTCCATGCCGGATCAGAAAACCGCAGGCATCCACATGCGCCTCTATTCAAGGGCCTATGTCATTGCCAGCCCGGATAATTCCTCACGGGTGGTCTTTGTCAGTGCGGATATCCAGGGCATGATGCAGTCCGTGACCATGGGTGTACTGGAGAAACTTGCTGACCGGTACGGCAGCCTGTACACCAAGGAGAATGTCATGCTGTCCGCCACCCATACCCACAGCGGCCCGGGCGGTTATTCCGGCTATACCATCTACGACCTTGCGGTCCTGGGATTTGACGTCCAGAACTACACGGCAATCGTGGAGGGGATCTTCCAGTCCATTGTCAGGGCCCACAACAACCTTGCGCCGGGTGTCATAAAGATCAATGAAGGTGATGTGGCCAACGGCGGAATGCAGCGGTCTGAAACCGCTTACGCTCAAAACCCGGACAAGGACAACTATGCCGCAGATACCGATACCCTGATGACACTTCTCCGCCTTGAACGTCCGGACGGAACCGAAATCGGCATGATCAACTGGTTTGCCGTGCATCCCACCAGTATCGGCAATACCAACAGGCTGATCTCCGGCGACAATAAGGGGTTTGCCTCCTATCAGTTCGAAGCGTCCAGGGGAACCGACTACCTGGCACAGGAAACCTTTGTGGCCGCCTTTGCCCAGAGCAATGCCGGAGATGTCTCCCCCAATCTATGGGGCCATCCTGACGGGGAAAACGACTATGCCCGCATGGAGATCATTGCAAACCGTCAGCTTTCCACGGCAGATGACCTCTACAGCACAGCCGCGGAACAGGTGACAGGCCCCCTGGACTACCGCCACACCTATATTGATTTTTCGGAAACCGGCCCTGTATATACTCAGGACCGTGCCTGTGTCTCGGCCATCGGCATGTCCAAGCTGGCAGGTTCATCAGAAGACGGTGCAGGCATTGACGGGTTTACCGAAGGCCTCGTGTTCGGCGATAACTGGCCCGGGATCACTCTGGTGCCCGAAGACCAGGCCTGTCACGGGGAAAAGGTCATCCTGATTCCCACCGGAAGGATGGACCCCATCCCCTGGACCCCCCAGGTCCTGCCGGTTCAGATCATCCGCATCGGCACCCTTGCCCTGGTCGGTGTGCCTTTTGAATGCACCACAATGGTGGGGCGTCACATCAGGGAGGCCGTGCATAACGTCCTGTCCGCCTCCGGTGTAACCCGGGTGGTCCTGGCAGGCTATGCCAATGCCTACTCCAGCTATATCACCACAGCACCGGAATACCGGGTACAGCATTATGAAGGGGCCTCGACCCACTTCGGCGAGTACAGTGAAACCGTATTAAAGGAAGAGATCCTCACCCTGGCCCAGGCCATGGTCAGCGGCGCACAGGTTTCCCCCGGGCCCGAACCCGAAGATATAAGGGACGATACAATCACCCTGATAACCGGCGTAGTCTTTGACGACAAACCCCTGTTCAAAAGCTTTGGCGATGTGGTCACAAATGCAGATGCCTCATACATCAAAGGCGCCACAGCCAAAGCAGTATTCTGGGGTGCCCATCCGAAAAACAACCTGCGCACCCAGGGCACTTTCCTTGAGATCCAGAAGTACAGCGGGGATACCTGGACCGTCATTGCCAGGGACAACGCCCCCAACACCCGGTACCACTGGGAAAGAAGCGGGGTGGCCAACTCCAGGGTAACTATTGAGTGGGATATTCCCGGGGATGCAGATCCCGGTACTTACAGGATCGTGCAGTACGGGGATTGGAAGAGCGGGTGGACCGGCAGGATCGAGCCTTATGTGGGGGTATCCAGGGAGTTTACGGTTTATTAGGACTTACACCGGGTAAAAAAACCGGTTATTACCGGTTATTTTCCTAAAGTTCCGGCGCAGAAGTGCGATATCGATATTTGACTAAAATCATTCGACACAGGCTGCCGATATCGATAACTCAGGCGTTCAGTGCCGCAACAAAAAGGAGCCCATCATGAAGATCAGTCCGCAGAATTTTGTCCCCTATCTTTACGCGAACAAAGAACTGGACCAGGTCAAATCCCAGGGAATGGCGCCTGAAACCCGCCTCTATTCCAATGCCGATACTTACTCTGTAGAATTGGGAAACCAGGGGGCACCTATTCCTGTCACTGACAGCTGGCGATCTGAAAAGGGGCTGGAGGTCGGATATCAGATAATTGAATCCGCCGGATTTAAGGGGTTCAAGGGGGGGACCGCATGGAAGATCAACTCTTTTTATCTTAAGGACCTGGATGACAGGGATTATAGTAATTTTGCCACGGCCGCCCTTAACGCGGGGGAAGACATTGACACCTTTGTCCTGGCTGCCGGAAGCATTTTCGGGGAATCCGGAGGGAACCGGGAAGAATTGTCGGAATTCCTGGAATTTTCAGCCGGCCTGTCAGTGGCGGACCTTGGGAATTTTATCCAAACCCTTCACAATTCCCCGGAGCAGCGGGAACAGACCATGGCCATGGCGTCAAGTCTGGAGACGGGCGCCGTTGGCCTCTACCTGGAGGGAGCTGCCCTGGCAGGAGAGGAGCTTGAGACCTTCAACCAGCAAGTGGGCAGCCTTCTGGAAGGGGACGATCCGGGCAGCCTTGCCGCCTATTTTTCTGCGGTTGTGGCAGCGGGAGACCGGGCGGCAGAGTTCGTTGACGCCACCCACGCCATGGGGGTAAAGGACCGGCAGACAGTAGCAGAATTTATGAACAGCGGCCTTACGGA
>JAKSAX010000225.1 GCA_022361395.1 Desulfobacterales bacterium
GATAAAATCCGTCTTAAGATCAAGCTGGTCATCTACATGATCACCACTGCCCTGTCCCAGTACAACAAGGCAGGTGATCCTGACATGAAAAAATGGACCGGCATGCAGCCCGACCGGATCTACCAGATATCCTGTGAACCGGAAGGTATTGCCGCCTACCTGAGGATCAAGGCGGGAAAATCCAAAGCCGGGCGGGGATATTACACACGCAAACTCCCCTTTGTCCACATGAAGCTCAACACCGCGGAAAATGCCCTGCCCGTATTTCTCAACGAGGTGGAATTTGTGGAGGCCATCTCCAAAGGCTACGTTGAAGTGGAAGGGTCGCCCGAGTATGCGGCAAAGATGAATGATTTTATGCAGCGGATACAGGCCCTGATTACCTGATAAGGATTTATCCGGCTCAATGAACCCGGACCAGGAATTCCGGCCGCCCGTTTTTAACGGAATGGATAATCAGCGGACGCTGGACCTTGCCGCTTGCATCCAGGGAAATATTTCCCATGAATCCCTCAAAGTCAACGGTTTCCCTGAGTCGCCTGTTCACCTCTTCCCTGTCCCGGGGATCCTCGCTGTGGTCCAGGGCATTTACCATTACAGCCATGCCCTCGGCACCGGCCATGGCATATGTGTTCCACTCCCCGTCACCCGGGGCCAGGTCCTGCTTCAGCAGCCTGCTGCCGAAAGCCGCCCACCTTGTATCCAAGCTGTAGACATCAATACCCAGGGATCCCTCCAGCAGGTAGAGTTCTTCCTCAAAATCCGCTGCCACAGAGGTAAAAAGCCCGTCGCCTCCCATGCGCAGGGGGGCCCAGTCAATCTCCCTGAGCACCCTGGAGACCCTTAAGAAGTCCTTGGCATCCAGGGGAAGGTAGAGACACTCCGTGTCCTGGGCCTTCAACTCCTTTAATTTCACTTCAAGGTCCCGGTCACTTATGGAAACCGGAATTAAATCGGTAATACTGCCGTCCAGTTCCGGGAACTTCTCCCTGAAAACCGTTGACAGGGAAAGGGAGTAGGTGCTGCCGGCATCCTCAAAAACGGCGACCCTGGACAAAAACAGCTCATCCCGGATAAAAAGGGCGGCAACCTTCCCCTGAAACCGGTTGTCAAAACAAAGCTGGCTGATATACTGCCTGTTCTCAGCAATCTCCGGGTGGGAGGCAATTAAAGCCAGAACGGGCGTTTCATACTGGTCCGCGCTCCGGTTTATTTCCAGTACCGGCCCGCTGGTTGAAAGAACCAGCACCGCCGTCACCTTTTCCCTTTCCACCAGGGTTTGAAACACCGTCACCGTATAGGCGGGATTATTGCCGTCATCCCCCACCACAAGCTCAATTTCATCTCCCCTCCTGAGCAGGGGGCTGGTTTTGAGAAAGGCCTTTATCCCCTTGAGCCCGCTCTCCCCCTTGGGACTGTCAGGCCCTGTAAAGGGTGCGATAACCCCTATTTTAACTTTCCTGCCACCGGACCCGGCATCTTCCCCGGCAAGGGCAGTGATGCCGGAAGCTAAGAGCAGCAGGCCTATAATAAAAACCCGTCCCAGGCACCGGCAGATCCGTTTCCCCATAGTTCACCTCACAGGATGTAAATGATATTGGCCCTGATCTCTATCTTCTTTGAATAATAACGCTGTATCTTGTCCTTGAGCTGAGACATGTCATGACGTGTCAGCCGGTCCCGGCCCAGGATCTCCATGGTGATGACCATCTTCTCCTTCAGGTTCATCACCTTGGCCTTTTTAACGATAATATACTTGTCATTTACCAGGAAGCGTTCCTGACGCCAGGCCCGCTCAAAATGGTGGGTATCCACGATCCGGTCATAGGAAAACCACAGGGGCACGGCAATAAGGCACATCAGGCCGAAGATCATGGCAAGCCCTCTTTTGTCCCGGATAACCGGGGAATACCCCAGGAACCTGAAGGTAAGGCTTGCGGCAAGTACGATACCGATAAAATTGGTAAAAAACAGAAGAAACGCCTGGGCGAAAAAATAGAGGTCCACCCGGCCCAGGCCGATACCGGCCACGGCCAGCGGTGGGACCAGTGCAACGGCAATGGCCACGCCCGCAAGACTCTGGATGATCTCCTTAAAGGATTTTGTATAAGCCCCGGCAATACCCGCAATAAAGGCCACGGTCAGGTCCAGCAGGCTCGGGTTCAGCCGGGCCTGCATCTCCAGGGTCACCGGATCATACGGGAGAAGCCAGGCAAGCAGGGCAGAACACATCAGTGCGAGCCCGATACCGATGATGATTTTTAGAAGGGAGGCCCGTATCAGGCGGGTGTTTCCACGGAGGAATCCCATGGCAAGTGAAACAATGGGCGCCATCAGCGGGGCGATCAGCATGGCGCCGATAATCACCGAGCCGGAATTCAGATACAGGCCGACAGATGCCAGCAGAGTGCTCAGCACCATCAGCATCAAGTAAATGCTGTTGATCCTCGCATCATCGTTCAATGCGGAAAACAATGCCTTGAACCGCTCCTCAGAGGCATAGGCGAAAAAGGGCACCACACGGTTCTTGGCCCGGACCACCTCTTTTCCCAGGGGCAGGTTCCGGGTCAGAAACAGCTCCTGGTCCTCCGGGGAAGAGGCTGTGTCACCTGCCAGCCTGGAGCCGATATTGACGCGGACCGCCTTTTTCACGGCCCGGGCATGCACCGGGGTCTTTGTATGGCCTTCGTCATCAATAACCACCTCAAGCCCGGCATCACATCCGATATGCAGTTCAGGGCTTTTAATCAGACCCGTGGTGCCGGCGATCCGCTTCCGGGAAGGGGTGCCGGTCAGTATTCCAAGCACCAGCTTCATGTAGTTAAAAAGGGAGAGGGGGGCCGATATCACCAGGGAAATCATCCCGTCGGTGAGTGAACTGTCGTGGGAGATCAGTTTAGAGGCCATTGTTCCGGTGTGGTGCTGGATGATCATACATCCCGAGGCCGCGGTAACAAGCCTCCCCTTTCCCCTGGCCGTGAAATCAAATCCCAGAAGCCGCATTCCGATCAGCCGTTTGGCAGCCCGGTATACAGCCTTAAACAGATTTCCCTTTACAGGGGAATCCAGTAAGGGCACGCGCCCCACCCTGGCCTTGAACAGGACGATCTGCCCGTTGCAGTAAATCAGGTCAATCCCCCTGGTATTCCGCCTCAGCGCCCGCTCAACAGCCCCATCCGCATCCGGGGGTAAATCATAGCAGAGGATCAGGTCCTTCTGGGAGGGTAGCGGGATGATCCCCACACTGAAGTCCCCATGCCTGGCCATATCAAGGACTTTCTTGATTTCAGAAAGGGTTCCGGCAATGACCACATGCCGGCCCCCTTCCGGAAAGGGCTCCTGATTTGAAACAAACCTCTCAAACTCAATATTGGAAACCGTTGTACCGTAAGGATTCCCAACCACCAGATCCCTGAGTTTCCTGCCCTGCTCCGTTTCAATAAACAGGGCCGCATCCATGTATTGTTCCATAGTTCACCCCTGCATGAAAAAAATCTCATAGGCTGTTCTGGCAGCCTTCTCA
>JAKSAX010000464.1 GCA_022361395.1 Desulfobacterales bacterium
AACCCCGAGATACCGGTATTGGCGGCCCTTACAACAGAGCGCCTGTTTTCCACTGCCCTGAGGGCGGCAATGGCAAAGTGCTGGGCCGGCGCAGATGTCCTGCCGAACCAGGCATCGGTGGTCATGGGGGTGAGGATGTCGGCACCATTGGTGACAAATTCCCGGGCAATGTCGGGAAAGAGGATTTCAAAGCAGATGAGTACCCCGGTTTTATGGTCGTCAAATGCCAGGGGACGCGTACCGGTTTTTCCCTTTGAAAAATTACCTGCCTCAGCTGTTATTTTTTCGATAAACCAGAGCAGGTCCTGGAGGGGAACATACTCGCCAAAGGGAACCAGGTGGGTTTTATCGTAGGTTGAGGCAACCATGGCCATGGGGGTGAGCATATAGGCCCGGTTGTAATACCTGATGATCTCATCCCCGGTGTCCGCTGCTGGACTGCCGATTAAAAAGTAGGACTTTAACTCCCGAACCAGGGCATCCACCCTGCTGGAATAGACCGCATCTCTGCCGTAGTAAAAGGGAACTGCTGTCTCCGGCCAGATAACCAGATCCGCAGGTGTGGCGGACAGGGAGAGGCGGCGGTACTGCTCAACCGTGAAATCCTTAAAGGCCTTGTCCCATTTTTTATCCTGTTCAATATTGCCCTGGATTACTGAGATCACCGGTTTTTCTGCACCGGCTATCCATTGGTCAACGGTTTTCAGCCGGAAATGTCCGTAGCCAAAGGCCGCCGATATCAGGACTACGCCGCAGGCAAGGGGAATGCCCGGATGGTGCTTCCAGGTGGTTTTTTTATTATCCCCGGTTTTTGTGAAAAATATCCAGGTCCGGGCCAGCATGCCGTTGGATACCAGGAGAATGAAGGAAATTCCCAGTACACCGGCCAGGTCCGCCGTTTGAAGCAGCAGTAAATTCGGGACCTGGGTATATCCGAGAACACCCCATGGAAATCCGGTAAGGGCATGGGTCCTCAGAAACTCCAGTCCGACCCAGATGACCCCGCCCCATACCGGTGCCAGCCAGGGGGGGGCGGGCAGTCTCTTTATTAATAAGGCAAAGAGCCCGGCATACAGGGCCAGGTAGAGGGAGAGCAGCACCAGGCAGGCCAGGGCAAGCAGGATGTGGATTTTTCCGTAAATGGTCAGGGTGGGAATGAGCCAGTAGATCAGGGTCAGGTAATGGGTAACTCCCGTTATCATTCCTGCATAAAACGCCTGGCGCGATGTCATGGCCTCCAGGGATACCCAAAGGGGAACAACGGCAACAAAAGCCAGCTGGAAAAGACCGGTATCCGGGAATGCGGCAGTAAGCATTACTCCGCTGAGCAATGCAGGAAAATAGGGGAGGAGAATGGATAACAGGTGGTGACGGTTCATTTTTTTCCGGGCCTTAGTATAAAAAGTCTGCTATACTTAGCAGACAATTGAGTCATTCGTCAATTTTCTTGGAGGAGGAGTCGGTCGCTTTTTATGGCAGAGGAAAATCATGGAAATGAGGTTTGCGAAGCCGATGTGTCGCCATCTCTCTCTTCAAGGGATATGACAGCCATTCTTTCCCAATCCCCTGTGGGAATCTGCATCACAAAAGACAGGACACTGCTCTGGGCCAATCCCGCCTTTTATGACATGATCGGCCACGACATGGGCAGCCTTGCCGGAAAAAATGTCCGCATTCTTTACCCCACGGAAAAAGAATACCGGCGGGTGGGGAACTATATTGCCGCAGGGGTTGAGAGCTGCGGAAAGGCAGTCCTTGATACAAGATTTTACAAGAAAGACGGTACGGCCTTTGACTGCCGTATCCGTGCAACCCTTATGGATGAGGGGGAGCCGGACCGGAGGCTGCTGGTCATGGTTTCGGATATCACAGATATTTTATCCCTTCAGACCCAGGCTCAGCAGGCCCAGAAAATGGAGGCCATCGGTGTCCTGGCCGGGGGGATTTCACACGATTTCAATAATCTGCTCATGGGGATCCAGGGACACCTGTCCCTGATGCGTATCAATGCGCCGGATTCCGAACGGATGGATACCCACATCCAGCAGATCGGAATGCTGGTGGAAACTGCAGCCGACCTGACCAGCAGGCTGCTGGGGTTTGCCAGGGGAGGGAAATACCAGACCTCTGTCCTGGATATCAACCAGGTGGTTTCCATGGCCCTGCATATTTTCAAACCCACCAGGAAAGATATTATTATTAAGGAGGAATTTGCCTCCTCTCCACTCTCTGTGGACGGGGACCATTCCCAGCTGGAGCAGGTCTTTCTCAACCTCCTGGTCAATGCCTCCCAGGCCATGGTTGACGCCGGTACCATGACCGTTAAAACACGGGCTGTCGAGATTGCCGGGGATCATAATTTCCACTTTGAAGTTTTACCCGGGCCCTACGTTGAAATCGCCATTCAGGATACCGGTATCGGTATGGATGAGCTGATGCAGAAAAAAATTTTCGAGCCCTTTTTTTCCACCAAAGAGGCAGGGGACAAAAAAGGCAGGGGGCTCGGGCTGTCAACTGTTTTCGGCATAGTAAAAAACCATGGGGGATTTATCACTGTGGAGAGTCAAAAGGGAGAGGGGGCAACCTTCAGGGTATCGCTGCCCGCCTCTGACAAATCCCTGCCGACCAGTGAGAACCTGGCAAGCTCTTCCCTGGATCTGATGCCCAAAGGGTCGGAAACCATCCTCCTTGTGGATGATGAAGAAGAGATTCTGAACGTGGGAAAAAATTTCCTGGAAAAGCTGGGGTACAAACCGATGCTGGCCAGGAACGGTCTGGAAGCGGTTGAGATTTTCAAATTGTACAGGGATGAGATTGCCCTGGTGGTACTGGATTTGATCATGCCGGTGATGGACGGAAAACAGGCCTTTACGGAAATTCGGAATACCGGTGCAGATATCAAGGTACTTGTCGCAACCGGTTTCACCGTGGACGAAGAGGTGGAAGCCCTTCTGAATCAGGGCTGCCACGGGTTTATCCAGAAACCCTTTTCAATGACCAGGTTTTCAAGGGCCATCCGGGAGATTCTTGACCGGTCTTCATGTTAAGCCTCTTTGATATTTTAAGGAGGAGTTCCAACGGGAGAGCCAATGGGCTTTCCTGGTAAAGGTAAACACAGATGGGTGCTAAGTATTTAAAAGCAGTGCAAGTTTATATGCGATTGCCCTTGGCTAATCTTTTATTGCGCTTTACAAGCCCGTGGGGGAATGGTATTTTTACCGGATCATCGGCTTCACCCTGATACCATCAGGCAAAGTCGCCGTGCTGGAATCAGCGGGAGCGCTATCAGGAGTATTATATGGAACATATAGAAATTCGGTTTGGGGATCATATAGAGACACCTGCCACAGAAGAAAAATCTTTTGAGGAGATGTTTCAGTCCGTTAACCCCATGTTCTGTTTTTCAAAGCGGATCTGGAAACCCCAGATGGACATATTTGAAACCCGGGATGAGATCATTATCCAGGCTGAAATGGCCGGTGTCCGGAGGGAAGATATGGTCATCGAAGTCTCCAACAAGGCTGTTAAAATATCAGGAACGCGGCAGAGCAGCCAGCCTGATCCGACTGCCACCTACAGACTTGCCGAAATTCAGTTCGGCCAGTTTGAACGGGTGCTCTACCTGCCCAGTGTCATTGATGTTGAAAAGGTCTCCGCTTCTTTTTCAAGCGGGTTCCTGGAGTTGCGCCTGGGTAAACTGCTCCGGAAAAATATTAAACAAAAACATAATGTTTCCCTGGATTTTCTTTAAGGAATACGAATGGATGAACTGAGACATCCCTCTGCACCCATAAGCACCGACGACATTCCTTCAACCCTTCCCATCCTTCCCATTGTGGACACCAATTTGTTTCCCAAAATGGTACTCCCCCTGGTGTTGATCCAGAAAGAGGCCATTGATCTCATAGATGAAGCCATGGCCGGGAACAGGATGCTGGGATTGCTTCTGTCCAAACGCTCGGACCTGGACTCCAAGCATACGGCAGATGAGCTGCACAGGATCGGCACCGTGGCCATGATCCTTAAAATGTCCAAGATGGAAGATGAAAAAGCCCAGCTGCTTATCCAGGGCCTGAACCGGTTTAAAGTGGAGAAATTTTTGCGCGGCAAGCAGTACATGCAGGCGGATATCTCCGTTTTGAAAAGCCGGAATGCGGACCGGAACAAGGAAAACAGGGCCCTGATGGCAAACATTGTGGAGCAGTATGAAAAAATAGTGGACCTGTCTCCGGGCCTTCCCTCTGAAATGGGCCACATGATCAAATCCCTGCAGGAGCCGAATGTCATGGCAGACATGGTGGCCTCCACCATCAATGCCCCGGTGACCGAAAAGCAGAAGGTGATCGAACTCCTGGATGTGAACCTCCGGCTGAAAAAAGTCACCCGCCTTGTCAATGATCAGCTGGAAATCCTGGAGATGGGGTCAAAGATCCAGAACCAGGTCAAGGAAGACATGGACAAGCGCCAGCGGGAGTATTACCTGCGCCAGCAGCTCAAGGCCATCAAGGAGGAACTGGGGGAAACAGAAGACGAAAGCGTGGAGATCCGTGAATACAACGCCCTGATTAAAGAAAAGGGGTTGTCTGACGAGGCGAGAAAAGAGGCGGAGCGTGAACTCCAGCGCCTGGGAAGAATGCATCCCTCCTCTTCGGAATATGTTGTGGCCTCCACCTACCTGGACTGGCTGACCTCCCTGCCTTGGAACGAAACCTCGGATGACCGGCTGGACATAAAAGAGGCCAGGCGGGTGCTGGACCTGGATCATTACGGCCTGGAAAAACCCAAAAAACGGATTCTGGAGTACCTGGCCGTGCGTAAGCTTAAACAGGATTCAAAGGGACCGATACTCTGCTTTTCAGGCCCTCCGGGCACAGGAAAAACCTCCCTTGGCCAGTCCATTGCCAAGGCCATGGGCAGGGAGTTCGTCCGCATCGCCCTGGGCGGTGTAAGGGATGAGGCTGAAATCCGCGGCCACCGCAGAACCTATGTGGGCGCGCTGCCCGGCCGGATCATCCAGCATCTGAGAAAGGCAGGAAAGAAAAATCCGGTATTTATGCTGGATGAGATCGACAAGGTCAACTCCTCCTATCACGGCGACCCGTCTTCGGCCCTGCTTGAGGTCCTGGACCCGGAACAGAACCATACCTTTATCGACCATTATCTGGATGTTGCCTTTGACCTGTCCGATGTCATGTTTTTGACCACGGCCAATGTCCTCCATACCATTCCGGCCCCGCTGCGGGACAGGATGGAGGTCCTGGAACTCAACGGATATACTGAAGAAGAAAAACTTAAGATTGCCACCCGCTACCTTATTCCCCGCCAGCGGGAGGCCAACGGCCTGAAAGGCAGGCAGATCAAAATAACCACCGGGGCAGTAAAAAAGATCATCTCGGGCTATACCCGGGAGTCCGGGCTTCGGAACCTGGAGCGGCGCATCGGTGCCATCTGCCGGGGCGTGGCCGCCAAGGTGGCTGAAGAAGAGGTGGAGCACCTCACCATCGGCCAGAAGGATCTCAGGGAATACCTGGGTCCGGTCCAGAATATGCCGGACATGGCCAGGCGGATCAACACCCCGGGGGTTGTGGTCGGGCTTGCCTGGACCCCGGTGGGCGGTGAGGTCTTATTTGTGGAAGCCGTGGCCATGAAGGGGGGCAAGGGCCTTACCCTGACCGGCCAGCTGGGGGATGTCATGAAAGAATCTGCCTCCACGGCCCTGAGCTTTATAAGGTCCCATGCCAAAAAACTCTCCGTGGATGAGAAATTTTTTGAAACCCATGATATCCATATTCACGTGCCTGAGGGCTCCATTCCGAAAGACGGCCCATCTGCCGGGGTCACCATGCTCACGGCGCTGACCTCTTTGATTACGGGCAGAAAGGTTAAACCCAGGCTGGCCATGACAGGAGAGATTACCCTCAGGGGGGAAGTCCTGCCCGTCGGTGGGATAAAGGATAAGGTCATTGCCGCACACAGGGCCGGCATCAGGAATCTGATCCTGCCGCAGTGGAATGAAAAGGATATGGAAGATATACCCGGCCATATCCAATCGAATATGGCGTTCTTTTTTACGGATAAGATGAAAGATGTTTTAGACATAGCCTTACAATAGGATATTATACAACAACATATGATGAGATTTAAATTTTTCCGCCGGCCCGTCCGTCCGACCCGTTTTCTGGTACAATCTGTATTTATGTTTTTTATGGGCTTTAGCCTGGTCCTGTCCGGGTGCTCAAGTAAACTGGACGAACCCTATCCCCGCGATCATGTCCCCCCCTCTGCCGGAAAAAAGCAGTCCGGCAAAACACCGGCCACCCAGCGTCCCTATACCATCAAGGGGAAGAAGTATGTGCCCCTGGCCACGGCCAGCGGCTATGTGGAAAAGGGGATTGCCTCCTGGTACGGGAAAAAATTCCACGGTAGGAAAACCTCCAACGGGGAAACCTATAATATGTACGCCATGACCGCCGCCCACAAGACCCTGCCCATGAATACCTGGGTACAGGTGGAAAACCTGGACAACGGGCGTGTGATCAAGGTGCGGGTCAATGACCGGGGGCCGTTTGTGACAGGCAGGATCATTGATCTTTCCTACACCGGCGCCAACAAGATCGGCATGGTGGGGCCGGGGACCGCCCGCGTCCGGGTGACGGCACTTGGCAAGGCCACGTCCTACTCCAAAAAGGATCATACCCCTGTGGCATTCAAGCCAGTGGATTATTGGAAGGGCAACTTCACGGTCCAGGTGGGTGCTTTCAAGGTAAAAACCAATGCGGAAAACTATCGTAAGAAACTCTCCTTATCCTATCTTAACGCCCATATCGTTCCCTATGAAGATTACAGGGGCAGGTTCTACCGGGTCAGGATCGGCAAGTTCTCCAACCTGAAAGATGCGGTGGGATTCAGCAAACAACTCATGGCAGAGGGGTTTGACCACACCTTTGCCGTTGCAGAGTAAAACAATGGGATATACGATTTTTCTTGACCGTGACGGGGTGATCAACCAGGACTCCCCGGAATATATTAAAAGCCCCGAAGAGTTTCATTTTATTGACAAAAGTCCTGAGGCCATCGCCCTGCTTACCTCTCACGGATTTGATGTGATCCTGATCACCAACCAGTCCGCCATCGGCAGGGAGATGATTACACGGGCCACCCTGGAGGCCATCTTTGACAAGATGAGGGCCGGGGTGGAAGCGGCCGGCGGTGTGATAAAAGATATTTTTTTCTGTCCCCATATTCCCGGTGCCGGATGTGCCTGCCGGAAACCCCTTCCGGGATTGATCGGCCAGGCAGTTCACCGTCACGGGATTGATCCTGCTAACTCCCTGATGGTTGGGGATTCGGCCAAGGATATAGAGTGCGGGCTGGCTGCCGGGTGTGATAAAACCGTCCTGGTGTCAACGGGAAACGGGAAAAAGGCTGCCCCTGAGCTGGCGGAAAAGGGCATAAGGCCTGATTTTCTGGCCGGCGATCTTTATGCGGCAGCCAGGTGGATTATCTCAACCATCCCCTCCCTGCGATAAACTTTCCATGATTACCATTAAAGGGGTACTTTCCCGGATCACATACCAGAACCCTGAGAATCATTATACGGTGTGCCGGATCAGGGTGCCCAAGGTGCTTGAACCCATTACCGTGGTGGGGCATCTGGCCGGGGTGGCCGAGGGGGAGCAGCTGTCGCTGCGGGGGAACTGGGCCTCCCATCCGAAATACGGGGACCAGTTCAGGGCTGAAACTTACGAGGTGACCCTGCCGGCCACGGTCTCGGGGATCAGAAAATACCTGGCCTCCGGGTTGATCAACGGCATCAGTACGTTTCTGGCCGATAAAATCGTGGATACCTTCGGTGAAAAGACCCTGGAGATTATTGAGAACGAGCCGGACAGGCTCCTGGATGTCCACGGCATCGGCAAGGCCAAAAAGCGGATTATTGAAAGGGCCTGGAATACCCATCATTCAGTAAGGCGGGTCATGCAGTTTCTCCAGGACAGCAGCATCGGGGTCAATCATGTGGGCACCATATTGAAAACTTACGGCAAACATGCCCTTGAGGTGCTAAAGACAGATCCCTATCTCCTTGCCAAGGATATCCCGTCAATCGGGTTCCGTGCCGCGGACAGCCTGGCCCGTGCCGCCGGCCTGGAAACAGATGACAGCAGCCGGCTGGCCGCCTGCGTGATCTGTCAATTGCTTGTCTATGAGCAGGACGGTCATGTATACGGCGAAAAATCCCAATTGCTGAACGCCTGCGCCCGGCTGGCCCGGGTGGAGGAAACCCTGTTTGAACCGGTTCTGGATGATCTGGCAGAGAAAAATGAGGTGGTGGCTGACGGAGACCGGATCTACCTGAACCGGCTGTTCAGGGCGGAATCCGGTATTGCCCGCCGGATAAAGGCTCTTTTGTCCATGCCGGTAAGGCCCTTTAAAATAAATGAAGACCAGATTATGGAAGAGGTGTTGTCCAGCCTTGCCGTCCGGCTCTCCGACGAGCAGCTGGGTGTGGTCACACGGATACTGGAGCAGCGGATATCAATTATCACCGGTGGTCCGGGCACGGGAAAAACCACCCTGGTGCGGGCATTGTGCACGGTCTTCAAGCGGCTGCACCTTACCGTGGTCTTAAGTGCGCCGACCGGCAGGGCGGCCCGGCGCCTGTCCGAGGTCACCGGAAAAAAAGCCTCAACCCTGCATAAGCTTCTGGGGTTTGACCATGAAAGCGGGACATTCAGCCGCAACTTTACCAACCCCCTGGACCTGGACCTCTTTGTTGTGGATGAGGCCTCCATGGTGGACACCTCCCTCATGTTTCACCTGGTGGAGGCCATGCCGCCAACGGCCAGCCTCATCCTTGTGGGGGATACCTTCCAGCTTCCCTCGGTGGGGCCGGGCAATGTTTTGTCCGACTTGATCGCATCCGGGGAAATCGCGGTTTTTTCCCTGAGCAAGATCTTTCGCCAGGCCCAGGAAAGCCCTATTGTCATGCATGCCCACAGCATTCGCAACGGTGAAATGCCGGATGTAAAATCCGCCGGCCCTGAACAGCGGTCTGAATTCTATTTTATTGAAAACCAGCATCCTTCCAGGGTTGTGGAAACCATCTCGGAACTTTGCGCCACGAGAATTCCCAAGGCTTTTCCCCACATTGAAGAGGTCCAGGTCCTGACCCCCATGCACCGGGGGGAGGCCGGCACCATCAATCTTAACCAGCAGCTCCAGGCGGTCCTCAACGACGCCACCGGCGGCATCGACAGTCACGGGTTTACCTTTAAACCGGGGGATAAGGTCATGCACCTGAAGAACAACTATGAAAAAGATGTGTTTAACGGCGATATCGGCCGGGTAATTGAGGTGAATAAGGCCGAAGGAAACCTCCTGGTGGATTATGACGGCAGGGCGGTTCCCTATGAACTTCTTGAGCTGGACGAACTCACTCTGGCCTATACGATTTCCGTGCACAAATCCCAGGGCTCGGAGTACGATGCGGTCATCATTGCCCTGACCACGGCCCATTTTCCCCTGCTCCAGCGGAATCTGCTCTATACTGCAATGACCCGCGGAAAACACCTGGTCATTATCGTGGGCGCCTCCCGGGCCATGGAAATCGCCTTTGAGAACAACAAGACCGCGCTGCGCCTGTCCGGATTGAAAGAGAAGCTGGCCTCATCATAATCCGGTGAGCGTTTAAAATTTCGCAGCGTGTCATTGTTCTGCAGTATGTTTTCACCCCGGATGGTTGTTGTTAACAGGCCTGTCGCGTATTTTCCATAAAAAGAGTTTCCTCAATCGCCGCTTTATGAGAAGATAGACCATCCCGATTGCCAAGATCCCAAAGCGAGGTAAAATGAAAAAGATTCACGTTGCCAGAGGCGTCACCTGGGTGGAGGTTCCGGAAGCAGGGCTTTATCTGATGTGCGGCTGCCCGGAAGACAGTGTAAAGCATCTGATGAAAAGAGGCCTGATCGTATCTGTTGAGAAAAACGGCGTGACCTGCGAAACAGGCCCCAACGCCATTCTCCTGTCCGACCTGTCCATTCAGAACGGAAATTTCGCCAACCTGTCGGAATTTCCCATCTTGCATATGATGTACCGCCAGGGAATGATCATGCCGGGCCATCCCAATAATACCGGGGAGAAGCCCATGCTTATCGGCCTGCCCGAGCAGGTGACGGCCCAGGCCCAGTATATCTACAGGGGCAATTACGGGCTGACCTCTGTCGGGGAGATGGTAGAGGCCGGGGCATCGGAAGAGGAGGCCCGGGAGATGATGCGGCTCAAGCTGAAATTTGCCTTTGGCAGGATTCGCGATACCGAGGAACTGGTTGATATCCGTCCTGTGGAGCAGGAGCCGGTGGAACTTAAAAACGGGGTTATGCTGACCCGTATCGGCCTTAATGTTTACAAGGTCAGTTATAAAAAAGAATCTGTTGTGGTCAACATGAATCTGGCCGCCGGGGAACGGTATGAGTCCCCTTATCAGCTGGGTGCCTACCGCATCCGGAAAAATTATTTTTCCGTGATTCATATCGGCGAGGGCAATGGCTGGGATATCTACAGGGGATGCATGTCAAGCATCATAACCTTCCACGGGCGGCTCTAC
>JAKSAX010000223.1 GCA_022361395.1 Desulfobacterales bacterium
CATTGAAAATGAATCCAGTTTCCAGATGATGACCTATTTAATGCTGAAGGATGACCTGGCCCATCCCGTCATGGGGAAGTTTGACTCGGTAACTAAAATCCTCTTTGACCTGTTTACAAAGCTGCTGGAACGTCATGGTGTGGCAGAGGATGAGGCACGGATTTATTCCCATTCCTTTATTGCCTCTATTACCGGCATTCTCATGACCTTCAGGAACTCTTCGTTAAAAGACAAGAAAGCGGTTCGGGAGCATATTATAAAGATCGTGAAAATCACATCGTCCCTGTACTCAAAACAACTTCTGGGCGCATGATTCAAAGCGTCCGGGGCCTTGTCCCGCACCTGTCTTGACACTCTGGTATTATTTACTATATTAGAAAAGGCCGTAATCGCAGTAAAAAGGCGATTATATCAGGACAGGTGTGTCAAAGTGAGGTATGCGTAAGTACTCAAAGGTTTATATCAGGATGAAATTTCCATGGAAGAAATAACAAAAGCAATTGAACAGGCCCATGGGGCCGTCAGCAGGATCCGTAGTGAAGTGGCCAAGGCATTGGTTGGTCAGGAAAAACTGGTGGACGGATTATTAACCGGGCTGCTTACGGGCGGCCATATACTCATTGAAGGGGTACCGGGGCTTGCCAAAACATCGGCGGTCAAAGCGCTTGCTGCTGTTATCCAGGCTGATTTCAAGCGCATCCAGTTTACCCCGGACCTGATGCCCGCCGATCTTACCGGAACCGAAATATACCGGCCGAAAACCACGGATTTTATTACCCGGAAGGGGCCGCTGTTTAACAATATTATCCTGGCCGACGAAATCAACAGAGCGCCGTCAAAGGTCCAGTCCGCCTTGCTTGAAGCCATGGAAGAGGGCCAGGTTACCATCGGGGATCGGACCTACAGGCTTCCGGCCCCCTTTCTCGTGCTGGCCACCCAGAACCCCATTGAACAGGAGGGAACCTATCCCCTGCCCGAGGCCCAGGTTGACCGGTTCATGCTGAAGGTATTGGTGGATTATCCGGACCGGGCCCAGGAACTGGAGATCCTGAAGAAGACAAGTTTTTCAGGTAAAGACGAAATCCGGCCGGTAATCACCTGCGATGAGCTTGCCGCCATGAAGGGGCTGGCAGATCAGATCTATGTGGATGAAAAACTCAAAGAGTATATTGTGGACCTTGTGTTTGCCACCCGGAATCCTGAGCGGTACGGCATGGAAACCGGCCGTTATATTGAGTTCGGGGCCTCGCCCCGTGCCAGCATTTTTCTGGCCAAAGCCGCGCGGGTTACGGCATTTTTGAACGGCCGCGCCTATGTAACGCCCCAGGATATAAAGATGGTGGGACCGGATGTTTTACGTCACCGCATCCTTCTCTCCTTTGAGGCGGATGCCGATGAGGTTACGGCGGACCAGGTGGTTGCCACCCTGTTTGACTCGGTAGAGGTGCCTTAATCCAGATATGATCCCGGCCCATGTCATAAAAAAGATCAGGCAGATCCACATCAAATCCAGGCGGACGGTCAACACCCTTATGGCCGGTCAGTACCGGTCCGTGTTCAGGGGATCGGGCATTGAATTCGAAGAAGTCAGGGAATATACGCCGGGAGATGATGTCAAAAGCATTGACTGGAATGTCTCAGCCCGGTCAGGAAAGGTCTTTGTAAAGCAGTACAGGGAGGAGAGGGAATCCATTGTCATGCTTTTGGTGGACATGAGCGCCTCCCTGGGATTCGGCACACGGTTCGGCCGCAAACTTGAGAAGACAGCGGAGTTGGCCTCGGTCCTGGCCTTTAACGCCATCAAGAACAACGACAAGGTCGGAGTGATTTTTTTTACCGACCGGGTGGAGAAGTATATTCCGCCGAAAAAAGGATCTTCCCACGTCTGGCGGGTGATCAAGGAAATTTTTACCTTTGTTCCCGAAGGCAGGGGAACCGATGTCGGTGCGGCACTGGATTTTATGTCAAGGATCTCCAAAAAACGGAGTTTTGTCTTTGTGATCTCCGATTTCCTGGGCCGGGACAGTGCGCCCCGGGGGGACGGGTATGAACGGGCGTTGAAAACCCTCCGCCGCAGGCACGAGATTGTCGGGATAAGGGTATTTGACACCGGTGCCTTTCATCTGCCCGCCTCCGGCATGATTACCTTTGAGGATTTTGAAACCGGAGAAACCTGCCTGTTGGATGCCGGGGATAAACGGACCCGGCACTGGTTTACGGAAACCAAAACAGCGCTTCATTCGGAAACAAGCCGGCTTTTTTCAAAGGCCAGAGTTGACCTGGTGGAGCTTTCCACCGCCGATTCCACCTCAGATGTGTTAACCCGGTACTTCAGGCTCAGGGAGCGGCGGCAGGGCTGATGAATGAGGGTATGAAAGATATTCACGATATCAGGCCGCCGGTGATGGTGGGGATGGACCCTGAAATGGTTAAGCTGGGACTGGCCGTTGGAATCCTGTTAATACTCCTGTTGGTCGCCGGCTTGATTATCCGCCGTTTTTGGAGAAAGCGCAAACCGGTTCAACAGCGGGATGTTATCGCCAGTGTCGTTCCCTATGATGCTGCGGTCAGCGCCCTGGACCGCCTGGCCCTGGATCCGGTCCTGGATGCCAAAACCTTTTATTTTGACCTGGGGCATACTGTTAAAGCCTATATAGGCGGTACCTACGGGTTTAACGGCCTTGAAATGACGACCCAGGAACTGGTCAGGACCCTGCGGCGTCTGGATATCTCCGGGGATCTTAAAATGAGAGTTTCTGCATTTCAGGAGCTTTGCGATCCCTTCCGCTACGCTCCCCTGACCCCGGACCGGAACCGGGTGACAACCGATCTGGCCCATGCCAGGGACCTGGTGGAGGCTGTGGAGGAAGAGGTCAGGCAACGGTCGGCCCGGGCTGCCGTGGAGGGGGAATCCTGATGTTCCGGTTTGCATCCCCCTGGTTTTTAATGCTGCTCCTGGTTCCCTGGGGATACCTGGTCATCAACTGGCGGCAGATCCTGGGAATCCGGCGTGCCGGAGGTGCTGCAGGCCTGCGGGTACCCTCCTTATCCGGGCTGGGAAACCGCCCCGTATCAATGGGGCTTCGTGTATCAAGGCTTTTACCCGTGATTCAGGTGATTGCCCTGTCCCTGATGATTATCGCCCTGGCCCGGCCCCAGGCTGGCGACCGCAAGGTGAAAATGATGACCGAAGGGGTGAATATCATCCTGGCACTGGACCTGTCCGAATCCATGCGGGCGCTTGATTTCAAACGGAACGACAAGATCGTTACCCGTCTTAATGCTGTAAAAGGGGTGGTGGCCGAATTTATCATGAAACGGGAGGGGGACCGCATCGGCATGGTGGTTTTCGGTTCCAACGCCTTTACCCAGCTGCCGCTGACCCGGGATTACAATACAATTGCCTTTATGCTGGATCACCTGAAAATCGGGGCGGCAGGTCCCAGTACCGCCATCGGGGACGCCATCGGTATTTCACTCAAACGGCTGGCAGATGTCAGGGCCGAGTCCAATATTATTATTTTACTCACCGACGGCGAGTCCAATGCCGGTCAACTCTCCTGGGAGGAGGCAATCAGAATTGCCGCAAAAAGGGGAGTGAAGATTCATACCATCGGTGTGGGATCAAAAGGCAAAGCCCCGTTCCTGGTTGACGGTCTGTTCGGCAAGCAATATGTTCATCAGCAGGTGAATGTGGATTACGAAGCCCTGAAGACCATAGCCGACACCACGGGCGGCAGTTTTTTCAAGGCAGAAAACACCAAGGCCCTGGAAGAGATTTATACCATGATCGACCGAATGGAGAAAACGCGGGTTGAGGTTGATAAATGGGTGGAGTACAGGGAGTTGTACAACCGGTTTCTTATTCCCGGCATGCTGATTTACCTCTTCTGCCTTGTGCTGTCCAATACCAGGTATCTGCGAATACCATAACCCAATGGCTTAACTATGAAGTTTAGTGATACACACCTCTTGTTTCTGCTCTGGGGACTGGTTCCCCTGGCCGGTATTCTGGTCTTCGGAATAAGGCGTCATAAAAAGGTCCTGTCCGGGTTTGCAGATACCGGAATGTTTACCCATATCCTTCCGGGGCTCTCCTATACAAGGCGGTGGGTTAAGGCCGGGCTTATCCTTGCGGGATTTTCCCTGGCCGTCACAGCCGCGGCAGGACCCAGGGCAGGCTTCCGCTGGGAAAAAACCACCCAGAAAGGGGTGGATATCATGATCGCCCTGGACTGCTCCCGGAGTATGCTGGCCCAGGATGTCAGCCCCACAAGGCTGGAACGGGCAAAGCGGGAGATCATTGACCTGACCCGGCTGCTGCATTCCGACCGGGCCGGGCTGGTCGCCTTTGCCGGCCGCGCCGTTCTCCAATGCCCCCTTACCCTGGACTACCAGGCATTTGGCGTATTCCTGGATGCCCTGGACCCGGATTACCTGCCCGTTGGCGGAACCGATCTTGTTTCGGCTATCCAGACCTGTGTCAAAGGGTTTGATCCCGAATCGGATACGGAAAAGGCAATTATCGTGATCACGGACGGAGAAGACACCGCAGGCAGGGGAGACAATGGACTGACCGAGATTACCCAGATGCTGGTAAAGGAAAAGATCCGGCTCTTTACCATTGGGGTGGGGGACCCTGCCGGCGCTCCGATTCCTGATCCTGCCGGCGGTTTTAAAAAGGATGACCAGGGTAATATTATCCTCTCAAAGGTGGACGAAGAGACCCTGAAAAAAATTTCCGCCGCCACCAGCGGCAGGTATGTCAGATCCGTGGCAGGGGATATGGACCTTGAGCAGATTTATACCAATGATATTCTGGCCACCATGGACAGGAAGCAGCTGACCCAGGGACGGAAAAAGGTATGGGAACACAGGTTTCAATGGGCGCTGCTGCCGGCCCTGTTGCTGCTGCTGGCAGCATTGATGCTTCCGGATCATAAACGGAATAAAGGCAATAGAAGCCATAGTGGTCTTTTGACAGTTCTGGCGGTGCTCTCCGGATTGACCGCAGGGGAGGTGCTCCTTCCCTCCCAGGCCCGGGCCGAGCTGTTGTCCTCCTCTGTTAAGCAGGGGATCGAGGCGTATTCTAACCAGGAATTCCAAAAGGCAAAAAAGCATTTTATCGACGCCCAGCTGGATTCCCCGGAAGATCCGAGGCATTATTACAATATCGGCACGGCTGCCTATGCTGCCGGGGAGTATGAACTTGCAGAGAACAATTTTACCCAGGCCGCCCTTTCCGGTGACAGGGACCTGCGGCATAATGCCCTGTTCAACCTGGCCAATACCCGGTACCGCCGGGGCCGTCTGGATCAGGCGGTCAAGGATTACGAAGCCCTGGTTAAAGAATATCCCGAAGATACCCAGGCCCGGGAAAATCTGGATTTTCTGAAACAAAAGCAAAAAGAGGAAAAGGAGAGGCAGAGCAGGAAGGATCAGTCTCAGTCCCAGTCCAAAGATCAGGAGGGCCAGCAGGATCAGGGCGGCCGGGAAAACAAGGGCCGGGAGAAGGACGGGGAGCAGAATCAGGACAAAAACGGGCAGAGCCGGAAGGATAAAGGGGCAGGACAGGATTCCGGTAACAAAAATCAAGATCAACAGGACCCGCCCGGACAGGAGAAAAAAGATCCGGATGATCAGCCACGGCAGGACAAGGGTGTCCAAGGCCGGAACGATGAAAATATACCCGAGCCCGGGGAAGATGCATCAGGTGAAACCGGACCGGAGGCTGAAAATGACAGGGGTATGGCCGGCAGCTCGGGAAAAGACCGGAAGCCCCTGTCTGACGCAGAGGAAAAAATGCTGGAAAACCGTCTGAACCGCCTGGCGGACAAGCCCGGCATGGCCCTGATGCCCGGCGGCAGCACCAATGTGGAAAAAGACTGGTAACCGAGGAAACCGAACATGAACCTTAAAAACAACACTGCGCTTTATTCCGTAGGAATTGTCTTTGTCCTTCTTCTGATCTTTCCGGCACTGGGCCATTGCTTTTCCGCCACAGCCCGGGTGGACCGGACAAGGATCTCTTCACAGGATACGATCTCTTTCCAGGTGGTGGTGGACGGCGGAAAGGCTGAGGTGAACCTGTCCGGCCTGGCGGATTTTGATGTCCTGTCCTCCGGCACCCAGACAAGCCGGAGCTATGTTAACGGGAACTGGGCACACAAGGTGGTGTACAACTATACCCTCCTGCCCAAAAAAAAGGGGGTAGTGACCATCCCTCCCCTGGCCGTTACCATGGATGGCGAGGCTGTGATGACTCAAGAGATTCAGATCCTGGTTTCCGATACCCCCCCGTCCCCTGAAGAACAACAGGCCTTTTTTGCCAAGGCTGAACTGAGCAGTACAGACATTGTCCTGGGGCAGCAGGCTGTGTATACGTTGAAACTCTTTGCTGCAAGTAACTTTGCCGGTGCCTCCTTTGATCCCCCGGAGTTTTCGGGGCTGATGGCCAGGGAGCTGACCAAATGGAAGAAATACACACAGAACATCAAAGGCCGGGTTTTCATGGTCAATGAGATTAAATTCCTGGTTCAGGGGGAGACAGAGGGGGATTTCCATATCAGTCCCGCCGTGTTCATGGCCAAAAAGCGGGTCGGTGGATCCCAGGATCCCTTTGGCTCCTTTTTTGACGATTCCTTTTTCAGAACCGCACGCACCAAACCGGTCCGGGTGGTATCCAATGCGGTTACCCTGACGGTAAACGCCTTGCCTCCCTATACCGGGGATGCCCCGTTTTCGGGACTTGTGGGCAGTTTCACCATCGGCACGACCCTGGATAAAGATAAGATCAAGGTCGGGGAATCCGCCACCCTGACCATTACCATCCAGGGCTCCGGTAATATTATGGATGCAGGTGTCCCGCCACTCTCTCTTGACGAGGGCAGGTTCAAGGTATACCAGGATTCTCCTGTGGAAGAGATTTATGCCGGGGAAAAGGGTTTTGAGGGTAAGAAGATATTCAAACAGGCGCTGGTGCCCAATGTTCCTGGAAAGATAGAGATCCCTGCCATCACCCTGACTTTTTTTGACACGGAATCAAAGGTGTATAAAACCATTTCCACCCCTCCGGTTCCCCTGGAGGTGATTCCGGGGGGCCCTGTGACCCTGGTGCAATCCGGGCCGGACACCCCGGCATCCGGAACATCAGCATCAAGATCTGATGCGGATAAACAGGAAGTGGTTCTCCGTAACCGGGACATCCTGGATATCCGGGAGGATATCGGAAGCATCACCACAGATACTCCTCTTCCGCTGCACTGGTTTATCATTCTCCTGGTTCTGCCCGGGGCATGTTTTGGCCTGTCCGGCCTGGTCACCGGAATCAGGACCCGGGAAAAAACCATCCGTGAGACCCTTATGCAGAAGGCAAAGCACCACCTGGATGCTGCAGGAAAACTTGACCCGGAAGATCCCGAAGTATTGACGCGGCTCCAGGCCGCACTGACCGCAGCTGTCCTGGCCAGGGGGGAAAAGCAGGCGGAAAGCCTGACCCGGGACGAAGCCCGGAAAATACTGGACCATGCCCAAATTGATGAGGCCATCACAGCGGATGTGTTGACCCTGATGGATGCCATGGATGCGGTAAGGTTCGGCGGTAAGGCCATGGGCCGTGAAAGTACCATCCAATGCCTGAAACAGATCAGGGGCCTTGTAAAGGTTCTGGGGCTTGTACTCTGCCTGGGACTGGCCTCTCTCCACGTGTCCGCCCCTGCGTCCGCCGCTCAGGATAAAGAGGTTGCCGGCGCTTCCGAGTATACTGCGGCAGAGCCTGAAGGCATTGACAGGGCAGGTGTATTCATTGACAGCACAAGGGCGTACAAGGCCGGGGAATTCCGCGCTGCCGCCCACGGATTCGAGTCCATTGCAAAAACAGGTGTGAAAAATCCGGATCTGTTTTATAATACGGGCAATGCGTGGCTGAAGGCCAATGACCTTGGCCGGGCCATTCTCTGGTACGAAAGGGCAAAACGCCTGAATCCCGCGGATCCCGACCTGAATTTCAACCTGGCCCATGCCCGTGCCCTGGTCCTGGATAAAGTGGATTCCTCATTGACGCTCAGCGATATCCTGTTTTTCTGGCAGGGGATGGTCTCTCTAAAAGCCCTTCAGTTTATGGCTATTGCCGGATCCGCTCTCTTTTTTACCTGGGCTGCAGTCCGGCAGATCCGGAAAAAGAGGATATTTTCAGGTACCGGAATACTGACCTGCATCCTGGCCTGTACCCTGGTTATGATTGTCGGCATGGAGAGTTTCCGCCTGAATTCGGAATCCGGGGCAGTGATCCTCAGGGACAAAGTGGCGGTCCGTTCCGGCATCCTGGAGACGGCTACCGCGCTTTTTGACCTCCATGCCGGTACCCGGGTGACGGTTCTTGAGAAAAAGGGAAGCCATCTCAAGGTTCGCTTTGCCAAGGGTAAGGTGGGCTGGGTATCGTTGGACGACGCCGCAATTATCTGAGAATTAAAAATAAGGAGATCGTCATGGAAAAACATGTATTGGTCCCTGTGGCCCAGGGCATTGAGGAAATGGAAGCCATTACCATTATTGACGTATTGCGCAGGGCTGGTGCAAAAGTGACCGTGGCCTCCGTGGATGAAAGGGATATTCTTGCGGCCCGCGGCATCCGGTTCCAGGCCGATTGCCTGATTGAAGACTGTATGGATAAGGTCTTTGACCTTATTGTCCTTCCCGGCGGCATCCCCGGGGCTGAAAATCTTAAAAACTCTGAAAAACTGGGACAGCTGCTTAAGGGCCAGGCCGAGGCGGAAAGGTACTTTGGTGCGATCTGTGCTTCTCCGGCAGTGGTGCTTCATCATCACGGGCTTGTAACCCCGGGCAGGTGCACCTGCCATCCGGGCTTTACCCATATGATAGACAACGGCAATGTCGAGGATCAGGCGGTTGTGGTGGCCGGTAATTGCGTAACCGGTAAAGGGGCGGGCACTGCCCTTGCCTTTGCCTTAAAGCTCACGGAGATCCTTTTCCCTGCGGAAACCGTCCGGAAGGTCAGGGCCGGTCTGGCCATATAGGGGGCGGGTGTGACGAACAGCCCCGGTAAAAAAAAGCAGCGCCTGCTCCAGCTGGCCATGGGCGTTCTGCTCATTATCATCGTTATCCTGGTGGAGATGATGGCGGTTACCCCGAAGGGGATTTATTCCTATACGTCTGAGGGTGTCGGCCCATTTAAAATCAATGCGGACAGGGCCGGGGTGCTAAAAGCCATCAACCGGGCCAGGGCTATCCGCCGGCTTGAGACCTGCAACCCGGACAGCCGGATCCTCCTGGAGTCCCGCAGAGGCTTCGAGATGACGGATCAGATGGCCGCCGCCCGGGCCTGGCGGTGCACAGACAGGAAAAAAGGCCTTTATATCTTTCTGTTTGACCCTGATCAGGACCGCCTGTCCCGCATCGTGCACCTGAACGACCTGCCTGATCCGGACGCCCCCTTTGACCTCTTTTCGCGGTGCATGGTAACTGAAGAAAAACAGGGACCGGACAGGAATCCGGTTGCACCGCAGGATCTGGATGATTTCCTGGAACGCCAGACCCGGTATAAGGTGCATTATTATTGAACCCGGCCGGGATTTAATATATAACCACCTGACAATGTCTGATCCCCCCGTAATTTCCACGGGGGATCAGGCAGGATGTGAATAAAATAAACAGCTGGAAGGCAAATGAATAAAGCAAATACACGGATAGGTGTCGTGGGTGGAGGAAGCTGGGGAACCGCCCTTGCCAAACAACTGGCGGACAAAGGATACACTCTGGATCTCTGGGTGTTTGAATCCGAGGTCAGGGAACAGATCGAAACCCACAGGGAAAACAGGGTATTTCTCCCGGGGTTCACCCTGCCCAAAGGCATCGTGCCCACCAATGACCTTGAAAAGGCTGTCTCCGGAAAGGACCTGGTGCTGGTGGTGGTCCCTTCCCACTGCATGCGGAGCGTGGCAGGAGAGATGAAGGCATTCATCAGCGGGGACACCGTTGTGGTAACCGCCTCAAAGGGTATTGAAAACAAGACCCATGAAACCATGACCGATATTCTCTCCAAAGTTATGGACCATGTTCCCGAAAAGAACTTTGCCGTACTCTCCGGTCCCTCCTTTGCGAAAGAGGTGGCGGCAAAGATTCCCACGGTGGTGGCATCTGCCGCAAAGAACCGGGGAGTTGCCGAATTTGTACAGGAGGTGTTTGCCAGCCCCTCTTTTAGGGTCTATGTCAATGACGATCCCGTGGGCACCCAGATCGGCGGGGCCATGAAAAATGTCCTGGCCATTGCCGCAGGCATCTGCGACGGAATGAACATGGGGCTCAATCCGAGAGCCGCACTGATCACCCGGGGCCTGACCGAAATGAACCGCCTGGGCACCCGCCTGGGCGCAGACCCCCTGACCCTGTCCGGTTTAGCAGGGGTCGGCGACCTCCTGCTCACCTGCACGGGGGAGTTAAGCCGGAATTACACCGTGGGCAAGCAGATCGGCCAGGGAAAAGCCCTGGACGATATCATTTCCGAAATGCGTATGGTGGCTGAAGGCGTGAAAACCACCCGTTCCGTTTACAACCTGTCAAAAAAACTGGGCGTGGACCTTCCCATCTGCAACGAGGTCTATGCCGTCCTCTTTGAAGGCCGGCCTGTGGCCGAGACCGTGGACCGCCTCATGAACCGCTCGCTAAAACATGAACTGGACGGGTTGGTGTAAGGCTCTGCTTAAGACCTGGTTTTAAAAATTAAAAGCCGGTAAACGTTCAAGACAGGGCAGAACGCTTACCGGCTTTTGTTTTTTCAGGGCAGTGGCTTTTACCAGACTTCAGGGTAGGCAACATCCACAAAGTTCTGTTCCATCTTGAACTTGTGGTCCCGCTCCATGGCGGCCAGATCCTGGAATACCAGTTTCAATTCGGGATCTTCGCAGTTCTCTGCCAGGGCCGTGTATTTTTTCATGGCGATCTCTTCGTTTTTCATTGCCAGGCCAATGGCGCTTTTCAGATCCATTTCCGGGGTGACATCAGGCATTTCAATGGTTTCAGCCACTTTGAAATCCTTGTCACAATTAAAGTGGGAGGTGGTGATGTTTTCCTGGTTCAGGATTTTGGTCAGCATTGCTTCATGTTTGCCCTCTTCCCTGGCAAAGTCCTCGAAAATGCCTTTCAGAAAGTCGTCCTTAAGACCCTTGCTTACCTCTTCGTAAAATGTTCTGGCATCAATTTCACCCTGGATGGCATCCTTAATCACCTGTTTGTATTGTTCCAAGTCCATGTCTTACCTCCTTTTTTGCTTCGTGCTTGAGAGAGTACAGCGGTTCTCAAAATTCCGTTCCGATCTGATTTTTAACTGCAGTACCTGCAGAGCAGATGGCGCTTTGTTCTTCAACATTTTGTAATTGAAAAGGTCTTCTTGCTGCCCTTTTTCGGAGCGTGCTTTGTCATTTGCTGTAAGATATAATTTTCATATCATACCCCATTAAAATCTGTATCGCAACCGGGAGCCGGCGGGATACCAGGAAAATTAATCACCGGCTGAAACTCCCTGTGATTTCAGGTGCCATCTGTTTTGGAAATATTAATTTTCCAGGGGTGTTGACAGTCCGCTGCATCCTGATACCATGGGAGAGATCCGAATTACTTAACCCTTCACCAAAAGGAAGATTCCATGATTGAATTTCTTGATATAACGGGTGTCGTGGGGTACCGGCTTGAAGGCAAAATTTCAACCGAAGAGATGACATCGGTCCTTGACCTGTTCCGGGAGATCATTGCCCGGGGAGAGAAGATCAACCTTTACCAGGAGGTCACAAGCATAGGCGGTGTGGAATTTGAGGCCATGGGGGAAAAACTGAAATTTTTCCTGGATGTGGGCCTTTCAAATTTTGGCAGAATAGCTGTGGTGGCTGATAAAAAATGGATTCCCAGGCTGGTTGACCTGGAGGGCAGGCTTTTTCGGAACATTGAAATGAGGGGGTTTTCAATGGAAGAGAAGGATGCGGCCATTGCCTTTTTAAAGGAGGCTTAAATAACTTCTGCCTTTATTGTTGGTAACGGCCCGGACAGGGGTTAATACATCTTGGATTCTTTTTTGGTGATGGTCCGGTAGGCGATTCCGGTATCTTCAAACGCCTCGTTATCCGTTACCACCACTACCTGTTCATGGCCTATTCGAATTGTCTTTGTTTTTTCAGATCCTATATGGACCGGAATTTCCGGGGCCAGGGGGCTGCCGGATTCAAGCACCAGCCTGTCAATAAACGGATAGTCACAGAGGGTACCGGCATTCAGAATGTCTCCGGGGTTTCCCAGGTGATACCACCCGCGGTACCGGCCGTCATTCCCGGACATTCTCAGGCCCAGGCCGGCAATGGCGCCGATGATGCCGTCCCCTGTCCCGCCGTGTTCAGACAGGTGGATGCCAAGGTCCCTGGCAAGACCATAGGCTGAATCTTTGGTGCAGACCTGGTATTTGGCCAATTTCCCGAATGCCGTGAGCTGTTCTTTTGCCTGGCCACTCAAGGGGCCTGTAATGCAAAGGCCGGGATCAGATCCTTTCTCGCAGCGGGTCTCAAGGGCGGTGATCATATGATCAACAAGCGTGGATTGGTTAAGGCCCGCCGGCAGGTCGATTTCAAAAGACATGGCAGAGTTGTGTGAGGTAAAGGGGATATCTTCATGGACAAACAACTGGTGCCTGCTGACAGCGGAGCATGTCCCCAGCCCCTTTTCTTCCAGTTCCCCGCAGATTTCCTGAACCAGGCATCCGGTGCCTTTGGTTCCCGGCATATCCGTGTCATCCACACAGACCCAATAGTGCATCCTGTCCCTCTCATTTAGAATTTAAGCAAACTTTGGTGCGTTATAGAGGGGATGGGTGTTGTTGTCAATTTTATTGTGATCGCGGTAGATTTGAGGGTTAATACTTACCATAAATGACAAATATTAACGAACCTGGTTTTGAGAAGAGAGACAGCCAGGGCTGTCCGGTACCGTCGCCAACTGCCGGTACGGGGTCAGGTGTCCAGGGTATCAAGAATGGCGCGGCAGGCAGATACTGATCCGCCCTGGCGGGCTTTGATATAGGCTGTTGCCTCTTGTCTGCGGCCGGGTATATCTGCCGGTGCTTTCAGGTGGGATACCATTGTGCCTGCGACCTCCTGCCAGTCCCTGCACCGGGTGACAATGCCGCGGTCAAAGATCTCTTTGCCCACCCAGATAAAATCATCCCACCAGGGGCCGGTGACGGCTGGAATGCCGAGAACAGCCGGTTCTATAAAGTTCTGCCCTCCCAGTGGTTTAAGACTGCCGCCTACAAATACGCTTGAGGCATGGGCGTAGGCCTTGCGCAACTCTCCGAATCGGTCCCAGAGAATGACGGTTGGCCCTGTCACAGGAGCGGCCAACTCGGATCTTAACTGAAATGAAATGCCGGCTCTTTTCAGAAGTCCGGCAATGGGGGTAATCCTGTGCATATGTCTTGGGAATACTGCGGTTATCTGGCCTGGGAAATCATTTTTAAGGGCTTTTAAAAGGTGCACCATCTCCGGTTCTTCCTGCCTGCGGACAGAGGCCAGAATGGACAGGGGAATTTTTTTGGGGAAAAGTGTATCAAGGTCTGAGGGCCCGTGGCTGCCAGGCGCCGAATCCATGATATCAAACTTTATATTTTCCATGGTCCGGATCGGGGTGTCAGGAAAGACCCGGGCATACCGGGCGGCATCCTGTGCCGAGGTTGCCAGGATCTGGTCCGGGGCCAGGTGTTTCCAGAGAAAACGGGTGGCCTTATAATGCCTTCCGCTCCTGGCGGACAGGCGGGCATTAAGGATAAGTATCCGGGTGTTGCTCTGTTTCAGGGCATGGAGATGGGCCGGCCAGAGTTCTGTTTCCAGAAGCACCATGGTCCCGGGATTCACCTGCTGCACGGCAGATGATACGGTACCGGGAATATCAAAGGGGAAGCGGTCCAGGGTAATATCCAGATTGGCATGGGCAGACCGGGTCTTTATTCCCTTTTGAAGGATATCAAGGCCCTGGTCCGTGGTGGTGGTGACAAGTAGTTTGCAAGGCGTCGGGGGGGCCAGGGTATGCAGGATTGACAGGGCCAGGAAAGCCTCGCCTGCCGACGCTGCCTGGATCCATATATCCGCCGGATTCAGATGGCCTGTACGCACCCGCC
>JAKSAX010000222.1 GCA_022361395.1 Desulfobacterales bacterium
AGGGTGATCAGGTGCTGGCCGCCCACACCGCCGAGGCCGGGGATGGCGATTCGCGAGTTGAAGATTTTTTCCTGTTCAGCCGGGGTGAGTATCCCCAGGTTCCTGGAATAGGCCTGCTCAATGAATTGAAATTTACCGGTCTCCCGGCTGTTCCGGGAACCGCCGTCTCCGGAAACCGGATACCTTTCCAGGATTTCATCAACACTGACGTGGATCGGCAGCATCTCCACATTCATATGGGGATCCTGAAACGGCGAGCCGATCTGCCGGGCCCCGAAGCTGTGGTGGAGCAGGTCAAGCACCGGGGGATGGATGACTGCCAGGATATGGCGGGCCTTTTCCTTTTTTGCCTGTTCAGCGCCTTTTGCCACAAGGGTCTTGATCAGCCCTTTCCGGTGCCTGAAGTCCCTGGCGCAGCAGAGCCAGCCAAAGGATACGCAGGGATCTGTCAACCCTTTCCGGTATGCGGCGAAATCCCAGTGCTGATCCACGGGGAAACCGGCATTGTTTTCCATGGTGACCCTCATGGCAGCGATGATCCGGCCGTTATGGAAGGCGGCCAGGTTTACGCTCTCGTCAATACCGTCATAGAGATCCGTGAGGTGGTCGGCATCGGTCCGGAACCGTTTCTCTTCGTCCACAAATACCTGTTTCCTGAACCGGTAAAGCCTGATTTTTTCTGCTGTTGTGCGGATGATCTGGTAGTCAATGTCCATTGGTACCTCCTGAGTTGGTTGGATTATATAAATGGGGAGTTCGCTGAATCCCCGGGGATACGCGAAAAAAGGAATCCGGATGTTTGCCGGGATGGTTAAACAGGCTCCGGAAAATCCGGTTTTAGGCTCACGGTCGAGTTAAAATCGTCCAAAATATGGCTTAGGATTTTTAATTGTATTCAAGGCGCGTTGCTGAAATCATATTGTTCCTGATGGCCAGTGACGCAACGAAGAAGACGATTAAAAAGACAAGGCATATGGACGGTTTTACTCCGACCGGGAGCCTTCTCGCACGAAGGATAGTATTACGTTAAATTGAGGTAAGGCAAGATATTCGGTGACAGCGGGGCTTTCAATATAAAAAGGGCTGCCCTCCCTTAAGGAGAGCAGCCCTTTTAAAATCAGAGGCCGGGACTCGGGGATCACGCAAAAATTGATTTCACCTGGTCTGTTTATAAAACCCCTTAAAACATTGGGTGTTTTGCAAACAGAATGTGAACTGATTCTTACGCGATCCTTGGTCCTATTTTTTCTTTTTTTTCTGTCTGGGAGGCTTGTTCTTTTTCCTGGGGGGATTCTGTTTGGCCAGCTTGGCCCAGGCATCCCTCAGGGTCACGGTGCGGTTGAACACGGGCTTGTCTCCGGAACTGTCTTTGGAGTCCAGGCAGAAGTATCCGAGGCGTTCAAACTGGAAGACCTGCTCCGGTTTTGCTGCGGCAAGGCTTTTCTCCAGTTTGCAGTTTTCAAGGACCTCCAGGGAGCCGGGGTTGAGGTTGTCAATGAAATCCCGGCCGTCCTGTTCCGGGTTTTCATCCTTGAACAGGCGGTCGTAAAGCCGCACCTCGGCATCCAGGCAGTCATTGGCATTGACCCAGTGAATGGTGCCCTTTACCTTGCGTCCGTCCGGGGCGTTACCCCCTCGGGTTTCCGGATCGTAGGTGCAGATCAGCTCGACCACTTCTCCGGCCTGGTTTTTGATGACCTCCCTGCAGGTGACGAAATAGGCGGCGCGCAGCCTGACCTCCCTGCCGGGGCCGAGGCGGAAGAACTTTTTCGGGGGATCTTCCATAAAGTCATCCTGCTCCACATAGATCTCTTTAGAGAAGCTTACCTCCCGTTTGCCCAGTTCCGGCTTCTGGGGGTGGTTCATGGCCTCAAGGGTTTCGGTCTGGCCTTCTGGGTAGTTTTCAATGGTCACCTTGAGGGGGCGGATGACACCCATCACCCTCCGGGCGTTCTCGTTCAGGTCATCCCTGAGGCAGGACTCCAGGAGGCCCATGTCTATGCGGCTCTCTTTTTTGGAAACCCCGATGATGTTGCAGAAGTTCCGGATGGATGCCGGGGTATATCCCCTGCGGCGCATGCCCTCCAGGGTGGGCAGGCGGGGGTCGTCCCATCCGGATACCAGCCTGTCTTCAACCAGGCGCTGTAGTTTCCGTTTACTCAATACGGTGAAGTTGATGTTCATCCGGGCAAATTCGATCTGCTGGGGGTGGCAGGGCACGGAGATGTTATCCAGGATCCAGTCGTAGAGGGGCCGGTGATCCTCAAACTCAAGGCTGCACAGGGAATGGGTTATCCCCTCCAGGGCATCTGAAATACAATGGGTGAAATCATACATGGGATAGATGCACCAGGTATCCCCGGTTCTGGGATGGGTGGCGTTCTTTACCCGGTAGATGATGGGATCCCTCATGTTAATATTGGGTGATCCCATATCGATTTTGGCCCTGAGGGTATGTTCCCCTTCTCCGAACTCCCCGTTTTTCATCCGGTCAAACAGGTCCAGGTTCTCTTCAACCGTCCGGTCCCTGTAGGGGGAATTTTTGCCGGGTTCGGTGAGGGTGCCCCTGTATTCCCGGATCTCGTCCGCGTTCAGGCTGCAGACATAGGCTTTGCCTGCCCTGATCAGTTCCAGGGCGAATTCATGGAGCCTGTCAAAATAGTCAGAGGCGAAAAAGGGTGTTTTATAGTCAAATCCCAGCCAGGCAACGGTATCTTTAATGGAATCAATGTAAATCTGCTTTTCCTTTGCCGGGTTGGAATCGTCAAATCTCAGGTTGCAGGTCCCCTGGAACTGGCCAGCCATGTTAAAGTTGAGACAAATGGATTTGGCATGGCCGATATGGAGATACCCGTTGGGCTCCGGCGGAAACCGGGTGGCCACACGGCCGTTGTTCTTATTGGCGTTTACATCTTCCTGAATGATGGACTCTATAAAATGTCCCTTTTTAATCTCTTCTTCCATTTGTCCCTCTGTATAGGTTGGATAAAAATTTATTATTTAAAACAAAATTAATATCATATTCGGAAAATTGATTAAAGGGGGATCCCGGGGCAATCGCAGATAAACTTGTGCAAAAGATTACATTTTGAAACATATTTACCATTGGAGTGGATTCCGGTGATGTGATACCGTGTATTCAAAAATGGAACAGCCCTCCCCGGGGCTTCCATGATAAGAACCCCCCATAAGAATTTAGGAACCATGGAATGGATGCTGAGGGAAAAAAACGGATTTTACTGGTGGAAGACGACCTGCGCCTGGCTGCTCTTGTCAGCGAGTATCTCGGAAAACAGGAGTACGAGATGGAGGTGGAGCATAACGGGGACAAGGCGGTTCAGAAGATCATCCAGGGAAAGCCGGACCTGGTGATCCTGGACCTCATGCTTCCCGGAAAGGACGGGTTTTCCATCTGCCGCGACGTAAGGCACAGCTACAAAGGCCCCATCCTGATCCTGACGGCCCGGGAGGATGATATGGACCAGGTGGTGGGGCTGGAACTCGGGGCGGATGATTATGTGAAAAAACCGGTGGAGCCAAGGGTGCTCCTGGCCAGGATACGTGCCCTGTTCAGGAGAAGCCTGCCTGCTGCAGGGCCGGAACAGCTCACGGAACTGAGGTTTGGAGAGCTTTTCCTCTGTTCCTCATCAAGGAATGTGACCCTGGGGGAAGAGGCGGTTGACCTGTCCACCACTGAATTCGACCTGCTCTGGCTCCTGGCCTCAAAGGCAGGGGAGGTGCTGGACCGCGACCTGCTCTGCCAGACTGTAAAAGGGGTGGAATACGACGGTATTGACCGGTCCATTGACGTGGCCGTGTCAAGGCTCCGGAAAAAGCTTAAGGACAACCCGGAGCATCCGGACCGGATTAAGACCGTCTGGGGCAGCGGGTACCTCTTTGTATCCGATGCCTGGAATAAAAGCTGAATTGCCATGAAACGGATATTCATCACCATCTACATTCTGCTTCTGGGCACCATGTTTATCATTCCCTTTGGTATCGGCCCCATCATAGATGCACTGTTTGAGGAAGCGGTCACCCGGGCGGAGCGGGAATTCTCAAGGGGAACCTTTTCCCTGATTGCAGAACGGTTTGAGGGGTTGACCCCTGCTGAAAAACAGGCGGAGCTGGCCAGGCTCAGGCCCAGGTTCGGATATCCGCTGAACCTCTATAAATTATCCGAGCTGGATATTGCCGAAAAAAAACGGAGTGATTTTCTAAACGGCCTGATTGTGGACACGGATGATGAAGACATGCTGGTGATTCGGCTGGGACAGTCCGATCATGCCATTGCCATGGGCGGGCCCTGGCCGGATAAGGACCTGAACATCAAGGCCACCGTGCTCTTCCTTCTCCTGTTTGTCATTGCCCTGACCCTGCCGGCCCTGGCCTGGACCTTTTTCCTGAACCGGGATATCCGGAAAATCGAGAAAACAACGGCACGGTTTGCATCCGGGGACCACGATGCCCGGGTGGCGGTCTCCAGGATCTCCTCCATGACAATGATATCCCGGGCCTTTAATTCAATGGCTGAAAAGACCCAGAAACTCATTGCCTCACAAAAGGACCTGGCCAACTCCGTCTCCCATGAGATCCGCACCCCGCTGGCCAGGATCAAATTCAGCCTGGAGATGGCTGGTGACAGCCCGGGGCAGGAGGCTGCCGGCTACATCGGGGAGATCGGCAAGGATGTGGAAGAGATCGAATCCCTGGTGGATGAAATGCTGACCTATGCCCGGTTTGAGCGGGAACCTGAGAGTTCCGGGCGCCTCTCCAGCCATGAAATGGTTTCCTGGCTGGACAACCTGGTGATCCAGGAGAAGAAAACCGCCATGGGCAAAGAGATCCTGTTTGAACCGGATACAGATTATTTTATTGCCGGGTTTGAGCCGGTTTACCTGGGATGGGCTGTCAGGAACCTGTTGAGAAACGGTCTGAAGCACAGCACCCAAAAGGTCAGGCTGGCATTTGACCCCGGCCGCGATCAGGTAAACATCTATGTGGATGACGACGGCCCGGGCATTCCTGAACATGCCCGCGAGAAGATATTTCAGCCCTTTTTCCGCCTGGACCAGAGCCGGTCCAGGGCCTCGGGCGGCTACGGCCTGGGCCTGGCCATTGCCAAGCGGATCATCACCTGGCACAGGGGCAGCATAGCCGTGTCCGCATCCCCCCTTGGCGGGGCCAGGTTCAGCCTGACGCTCCCCCTTGAAATCCAGTCCCCCGGAGAAAGTTAACCGAGAAAAAACAAATCCCTCCTTGACATGCAGAGATGAGTTTTATATAGACAGTCTATAATAAAAGGTCTATTTAAAATTTCAAAGGTGCTCTCATGCCTAAAAAGACCCATTTAACAATAGATGATTTTCTTGAAACCGCCCTTGATATGGTCAGGGAAGACGGTTGGAAAAAACTCTCCATTACTGCCGTTGCCAAGCGTCTGGGCTGCTCCACAATGCCGGTCTACACCCATTTTGAGAATCTGGAAACCCTCAAGGACGGGGTGATCAAAAGGGGGTGGGAACTGGTCAAAGCCTATGAGTCAAAGCAGTATACCGGTGATGCCTGGGTTGATCAGTCCGTGGGGTATGTCTTCTTTGCAAGGGATTTCCCTTTGCTTTTCTCATGTATGTTTGACGGGCGGAACCTGGCGCTGGAACGGAGGATGCTGGAGGAACACTGGGAGTTTATCACTGGCCTTGTCAGCGGATACCCCGGGTTCAAATGCTTAAGCCGGGAACAGTGCAGGCTGATTCGTTACTCAAGGGCCATGTTCACCCAGGGCGTGGCCACATCGGTAAGCAAGGGCGTGGGTAAACTGCTGACTGACAATGATGCAATTAAAAAGTACATGGAGGAAGGCAGCCGGGCCATATTGGAAGGGTATCAAAAGGTCCGCGGTCCCGGTGACGGGAAAATGGCGTTGCTGGATGATGAATTTCAGCCCATAGGAGGCTTATAGAACTTTCGTAATCTGTAAATACAGTGTTTAAGCGTGCCTGCTTCCGCATAAAGGGGGGCGGGTTTCTGAAGACTTTCGGGTCTGCAACGAAACAAAATTTCCCGTAAGGAGAGGTTCGCATGGAAAAAAACACCACCGGAATTACCAGAGTACGACGTGTAAAATTTCACAGGATTTTCTTTATCTTATCTTTTTGGGCCTGCTTGCTTTCCTGCCTCCCGCCGGGCCCGGCAGGGGCTGCCGGGCCCGGTTACGGCGGTACATTGACATTCGGGTCTGAAAATGATTTCCGGGGGTTTGACCCTCTGAAAATCAACGGGCTCAGCATCTGCGCCGCCATTGCCAGCAGTACCATCCATGAACGGCTGTTTGACGCAGATGCAAAGGGGAACCTGATCCCTGCGCTGGCCCTTTCCGCAGCACCGTCAAAGGACGGCAGGAAATGGACCATCACACTCCGCCAGGGGGTCACCTTCCATGACGGAACCCCGTTTAACGCTGATGCGGTTGTGTGTAACTGGTCCAGGCTTTTAAATCCGGAAAACAGATTCAGGGGCCGCTCCTCAATTGCGCCGGTCCGGTCTGTTGAAAAAGTGGATGAGTATACCGTTCAGTTTAACCTGTCCCATGCCTGGCTTCCCTTTCCGAAAATCCTGACAGACACCCGGGCATTGTACGCACATATTATATCGCCCAGGGCCCTTAAGGATGATACCCAGTCCAGGGCACCCGTGGGAACCGGCCCGTTCATGTTTCAGGAGTGGAAATCCGGCGACCGGTTTGTGGTGAAGAAAAATTTAAACTACCGGCAAAAAGAAAAGCCGTATCTTGATAAAATCATCTTCAAATCAGTGCCTGATCATCAGACCCGGTTTGCAAGCCTGGAATCAGGACAGATGGACGTAATCTACATGGATCGCGGGCATATCATCAAACGGGCCCGGGACAATGCCTCACTGGTCCATTACCAGGGGGACAGCAGCGGGGCTGAAACCGCCTTTCTCAATACCACAAAACCGCCTCTGGATGACCCCGGTGTCCGCAGGGCCATTGCCCATGCCTGGAACCAGGCCGTGTATGTGGATATGAGCTATAAAAATTCCATTCCCCTGGCCCGTCATCCCTTTGGAGAGGGCCTGCCCTGCGGTGATGCCGGGTACAGAGCCCACGACCCTGAAAAGGCAAGATCATTAATTGAGCAATACGGAAAACCGGTTGAGATCGAATGCATCCATACCAATACAAAGCGCGGCCGGGAGTTTGGCCTGATGCTCCAGCAGTTTTGCAAAAAAATAGGGGTCACAGTCAAAACAAAGGGGATGGATATCTCTCCCATCGTTAAACAGGTTTTCTCAAAAAATTATCATGTGTCATCATGGCGCATTCCGCCCATGACGGATTTCGGCCCTTATCTTTACAAGTATTTTTATTCGGAAAGCCGCATCAATGCCACCGGTTATAACAACCCGGAAATGGATGAACTGCTTTTGGCCCAGCAGACGGAAACCGATCCTGAAAAACGCAGGGAGATTCTCTGCAGCATTACTGCACTGCTCAACACAGATGTGCCGCTTTTGTACCGGGGCGGACGCAGGGTGCACATCATTGCAAAAAAGGGCCTCATGGGCATACCGGAGATCCGCAACGGGGTGGTTGATATATCAGGTGCATGGATTGAAAAGTAAAAGGAGCGGATACCGGCATCGTCTGACGTAAAAAAACTTTAAGGAGAGGCAGGCCCGATTGAAAGAGACCATCACAACAGCCTTTAAAAAACTCCTCCGTCTTTTCGGGGTGATTCTTGCTGTAACGGCAATTACCTTTGCCATGATGGATTCCCTGCCCGGGGATGTTGCCTATGAGATTGCAGGAGAAGAGGCCACACAGGAAGATATTGAAGCGATCCAGGAAGAACTGGGCCTGGACAGGCCTCTCATCGTCCGGTATGCGGCCTGGCTCGGGAGCATTGCCAAAGGGGATCTGGGAAAATCCTTCCGCACCCAGGAACCGGTTGCTGACGCCTTATTGTCCAGGCTGCCCGTTACCCTGGAATTGATGGCCCTCTCTCTCCTGTTTGCCCTTGTCCTTGCCGTCCCGTTGGGGATTATCTGCGCCTGCCGACCCGGAACCCGTGTTGACAATATCCTGAGCTCTGCTGCTTTTGCCATGATATCCGTCCCTGTTTTTGTCATGGGCCTTGTCCTGATCTATATTTTTGCCATCAGGCTGCAGTGGCTGCCGGCCACCGGGTATACACCTGTGTCAGCAGGCGTCTGGAACAATCTTAGGTCTTTTATCCTACCTGCCCTCTGCATAGCCATGGTGGAATGGGTCCCGTTCATGCGGGTGCTCAGAAGCGATATGATTGCCACGCTCCAGGAGGATTTTATCTTCATGGCAAAGTCCAAGGGGCTGCCGGCATCCCATATCCTCTTTAGACACGCGCTCCGGCCGTCCTCCCTGACGCTGATAACGGTCCTGGGCCTCCACGCCGGGCACCTGATAGGGGGAGCGGTGATTGTTGAAATCATTTTTGCCCTGCCCGGGATAGGCCGCCTGCTGATCGGATCCATTTTCAGCCGTGATTTTGCCATGGTCCAGGGATGCATCCTCTTTATCACCATCGGCTATGTCTGTGTGAATTTCCTGGTTGACTATTTTTATACCCTGCTTGATCCCCGCATCCGGATATCAAAGGCAGCCTGATCATGGATACCCTGTGGAAGCCCCATGAAAAATCCACCACAGCCGGACCGGAGCCGGTTCCGGAAAAACCGGGACTTGCTTTCCGGCTTTCCATGACGTGGATCGCCTTTGCGGTGACCTGCGCCCTTACCGCAGATCTGCTGCCCCTGCAGGCGTATGATGCCATGGACTGGATAAACCAGGCCGCACCCCCGGGAACTCCGGTAAGCCCTGGGGTATCGGATGGCGCTGACCCGGCATCCCGGTCCGCTGTCTACCTCTTCGGAACCGATACCATGGGCAGGGATATGCTGGCCCGCCTGGTATTCGGTGCCCGGGTATCCCTCCTTGTGGGAGTGGTTCCCACCCTCATCGGCCTGTTGGCCGGCGGGGTCCTGGGGATGGTGGCAGGATTTTACCGGGGGCGTGCGGACACCTGCATTATGGCTGTCATGGATACGATCCTGGCGTTTCCCGGGCTTGTCCTTCTCATTGCCGTTACCTTCTATTTGGGACAGAACCTGGCCGGTATCATAACCGCTCTGGGTGTTTTGACCATCCCGTCTTTTTCCAGGGTTGCCAGGGCAAACACCCTGGCGGTTTCGCAGCGGGAGTTTATCCAGGCATCACGAATGGCCGGGCAGGGTGATGGTTATATCCTCGCCCGCGACATCCTGCCTAATATTATTCCGGCCCTGGGTGTTTATGCGCTTTTCGTTGTTTCATACATGATTGTCGCGGAGGGGACATTAAGCTTCCTGGGCTTAAGCGTACCCGCACCTGTTCCCAGTTGGGGAGGGATGATTGCAGAGGGAAAAGAGGTGCTTGACGAAGCCGTTCATGTCAGCCTCTTTCCGGCCATTGCCATGTTTTTGACAGTGCTCTCGTTAAACCTGGCCGGGGATTCGTTAAGGGGGATCATTGATTCAAAGGGCGGGCAACTATGACCACCGTGCCTTCAAACCATCACGCACCGCTTTTGTCATTGCGGGACCTGGTCACAACGATTAAAGGGAATCACGGGGGTGTAAGGGCGGTTAACCATATCTCCCTTGACCTGTATCCGGGAAAGAGCTTGGGCATCGTCGGCGAGTCCGGAAGCGGGAAGAGCATCCTGGCCAAAAGTATTTTAAAACTCCTGCCGGAAAACGCAGAAGTATCCGCCAAATCCGGGATTTACTTTGATGGCCTGGATTTAAATAAAATGAGTTCAAAAGCCCTGAACAGCGTCAGGGGACTCAGGATCGCCATGATTTTCCAGGATCCCATGTCATCTCTGAATCCGGTCATGACCATTGGCCGCCAGATAGCCGAACCCCTGATCCATCATTTTGGAATGAAAAAAAACAGGGCCCGGAACCGCTCTGTTAAACTGCTGAAGTCCGTGGGGATTTCCAATCCCGGACAGCGGATCCGTCAATATCCCCATCAGCTTTCCGGGGGAATGCGCCAGCGTGTTGCCATTGCCATTGCCCTGGCCTGTGATCCCCGGGTGCTCATTGCAGACGAACCCACAACCGCACTTGACGTAACGGTCCAGGCGGCAATACTGGACCTTCTGGCCCAAAGGCAGGCTGAGAACAGGATGTCAATGATCCTTATCACCCATGATTTTGGCGTGGCCGCAGGCAGAACCGATGATATTGCTGTCATGTACGCAGGCCGGATTGTTGAGCAGGCACCGGCAGGGCAGTTGTTTTCAGCCATGCGCATGCCCTATACCCGGGCCCTGGTGAATTCGATTCCGCGCCTTGAAAATCCTCCCCACACAAAGCTGAATTCCATTGAGGGGCATTCGCCTGACCTGGCAGACCTGCCCCTGGGGTGCAGCTTTGCCCCCCGCTGCCCCCGTGTGCTGAAACAATGTACCAGGCAGGTGCCGCCCCTGTCTTCTGACGGCAGCAAAGATCATCTGTTTGCCTGCTGGAACCCGGTGAATGGGGCAGAGGGATGAAAAAGGATATCCTCCGGGTAGAGGGACTGAGTGTCATCTTCAGGCATGGCGGTAAACAGAGGGTCCGGGCTGTTTCCAACGTCAGTTTCAACATTGCCAGGGGGGAAACCCTAGGACTGGTAGGTGAGTCCGGATGCGGTAAATCGACCCTTGCCAGGGCCGTCATGCAGCTCCCCGGACCGGCTTCGGGCCGCGTTTTTTTAAATGGGGCAGATCTGACCCGGATGGGCAAAAAAGAGTTAAGGAGGGTCAGGCCCCGGTTTCAGATGGTATTCCAGGATGCTGTTTCATCGCTGAATCCCCGGCGTACGATCCTTGACACCCTGACCGCGCCCCTCAAGGTTATCGGGATCAGGGACCCTGGAGAGAGACGGCGCCGTGCCCTGGATATGCTGGCATCCGTGGGTATTGATCCCGGGCGCTCCCATCTCCGGCCCTATCAGTTCTCAGGAGGACAGTGCCAGCGGATCCAGATTGCGAGGGCTTTGATGACAGAACCGGAGCTTCTGATCTGCGATGAACCGGTCTCCTCCCTTGACGTCTCGGTTCAGGCCCAGATCATAAACCTTCTGGAGAGGTTGAGAAAAGCCCATGGCCTTACCATGCTGTTTATATCCCATGACCTTGCCGTTGTAAAAAATGCCTGTGACAGGATTATGGTGATGTATCTGGGCAAATTCTGCGAGGAAGCCCTTTCAGAAAGACTGTACAGGGTTCATTATCATCCCTATACAAGTGCCCTGCTGAGTGCCGTTCCGAAAATTGATCCGGGCCCCAGGCTGTCCGGGGGAGACTTATTGTCAGGCGAACCCCCGTCACCGGCTGATCCGCCGTCCGGGTGCGGGTTCCGCACCCGGTGCCCCCGGGCTGAAAAAAAATGCGCACAAAAGGAACCTGAATTCCGTGAAATAGAGCCGGGGCACCGCCTTGCCTGCCACTTCCCTTTGGACCCCGGTCAGGGATAAACCGCAATACCGGACGGAGAAAATGGAACCTTTCAACAAAACATCTTTTGAAGCCCTTGCAGAAAAATTCCTGGGATCAGGGTTTCCCCGTCATCTGGCCGGGGCCCTTTCCATGCCAAAACTGCCGCCTGACGCCCGGGACGTTATCCGGCGCGTCCTGCGTCTGATGAAACGATCCGGGTATCCCTTGGCAGACTTTAATCCTGTTCTCATCCGCTGGCTGGCTTCCACGATCCCCGGCATTCTGCCAAGCGCATGGGGAGGGAATATCCCGCCCATAACCGTGCCGGGCCGCCACAGGAAACTTGACGGCTATATTGCCGGGCAGGATTTTCCGGCCAGTAGCGGACAGCGTACCTTCGTGGATATCGGATGCGGTTTTCCCCCTGTGACAACGGCTGATACGGCGTACAGGCTGCCGGAATGGCAGATCTATGGCGTGGACCGGTCGTTTGCCGATTATGTGTTATACGATACCAACGGGCATTACGCATGTTTTAACGGAAAGGGGGAGTTCCTCTATTTTCAGCCGTCAACGGGTGCAGGAGGAAAGGCACTTTACTCAGCTCCCGGGCGGACAAAAGAACGGTTCCGTCAATTGTTCGCAGCGCTTTTTCCGCTGCTCAGGAATGCAGACCTCCTGTCGTCCGAAACCGTGGAAAGGGACGGGAACAGGCTGATACATAATCACATCACGGATTTCGGGACAGCCAACCTTAAATTCATAGAGTCTGATATCATGGATCTTGAGCCCATCCCGGCAACGGCCGTCCGGTGTATGAACGTTCTCATGTACTTTACCCGGGATATCCAAAACGAGATGCTGGGCCGCATCGGCCAACACCTGGAGAACGGGGGACTGCTGATCGCCGGAACAAACAGCTTTGGCATACAGGCCAGGTATGCGGTCTACAAAAAGGATGATGACAACCTGGTTCCCGGTGAGTTCGCCTTCAGTCTGGATAACCTGGGGCACCTGGCCATCATGCCCTGGTTTACCATTCATGATAATGATCCCGAGACAGCCCTGCTGGCTGAACTGTCGCGCACGATCCGTTCTTTCCCCCCGTTCTGGGCACCGTTCTCCAGGCACCTGGATCAACTGCTGGAATACCACGGGTTCTGCAGGCGGGGAGCCGACGGATTTTTATACTTTCCGGAAGAGATGATGCTGCCGGATGTTTTTCTGGAGAAGAATGCCCTGCTGTGGCGGGAGATGCAGGAAAAAGGCTATGGGGAAGGCGCTGTGGATACCCTTGGAAAGGCCGGGTATTACGCCTGGATAAATCCGGCAGGCGATATTGCAATCCGGCCTCCTGACGGCACCTTTGTCTGGCCGGGGTAACAGGTCCGTCAATTCTTACCGTTTTAGGTGTCTGCCTCCGGTTCGCCCCGCTGCCCCCCTTGACAGAAGCCTTCCCCCGCGTTTAGGATAAACCATCTATGAACCCTGAAGACACCGGAGCGGTAAGGGAGGCGCATGCAGCACATCCGATTCTGTCACTCAAAAGACGGTGTCCGCCTGGCCTATGCCGTTGCCGGAAACGGACCGCCGCTGGTTAAGGCGGCCAACTGGCTCAGCCATATTGAGTATGAGTGGGACAGCCCGGTGTGGCGGCACTGGTACAGCACCCTGGCGGAGCATTTCACCCTGATCCGCTATGACCAGCGGGGATGCGGGCTGTCGGAAAGGGACACCGGCCGTATCTCCTTTGACGCCTGGGTGGATGATCTCGACGCTGTTGTTGATGCGGCGGGCCTGGACAGGTTCCCCCTCCTGGGAATCTCCCAGGGCGGTGCAGTGGCTGCGGCCTACGCTGCTTCCCATCCGGACAGGGTGACCCGGCTCATGCTTTACGGCAGCTATCTGAGAGGGCGGCGGCACAGGGATCTCTCCCCGGAACAGGCTGAGGAGACCGAGCTGCTCCTGGGTCTTATCCGCAGGGGATGGGGCAGGGAAAACCCGGCCTTCCGCCAGGTGTTCACCACCCTTTTCCTCCCTGATGCCGATGGGGAACAGGTCCGTTCCCTAAACCATATTCATAAGGCATCCACCACTGCGGCCACTGCCGAACGGATCGTCTCCTGCTTTGATCATATCGACGTCCGGGCCCTGGCCGGCAAAATTACAGCTCCCACCCTTATCCTCCATGCCAGGGATGATGCCCGGGTTCCCTTTGAAGAGGGGTGTCTCGCTGCCGGCCTGATTCCGGATGCCCGGTTCATTCCCCTGAAAAGCCGGAACCATATCCTGCTGGAAAGCGAACCTGCCTGGGAGACCTTTGTGACTTCGGTCCTGGGATTTGCCGGAGAAAAGGCCGCAGGTTCTGAGCTTGAGCCACCTGTACACCGCTTCCCCGAACTGACTTCCAGGGAGCATGAGGTCTTTGACCTCATCGCCCGGGGGCTCTCAAATGACAGGATTGCCGCACAGCTGTTCATCAGCCCCAAAACCGTGCGTAACCATATCACCCGTATCTTTGGGAAACTTGATATCAAAAGCCGGGCCATGGCCATTGTCACGGCAAGGGAAGCCGGGCTCGGCCGGGATATGACTATTTAGGGCACCGGTCCCGGATTGGTTTCAAACTGCCCGGATTAATCTTAAAATCAGCCCTCCTTTTGTGACCTGGGACTCATGACGCCTGTCACGGGGAAGGGGTATACTTGTTATACCGAATCTAAAAGGAGGTATGACAATGGAAGGGCTCAGGCAATCATGGATCTACTCTAAAAATCTCCTGTTGTCCCCTTATGCCGCATTGATACTTGCGGCATTGTTCTGGGCGGGAAATTTTATTGTGGGCCGGGCGCTGCAGGGGGATATTCATCCGGTTGCCCTGAATTTCTGGCGGTGGGTCCTGGCGCTCCTTCTTCTTTTACCGCTGACCGGCCGCGGTCTGATTCAACACAGGGGAGCGGTTTTATCCCACGGGAAACTGATAGCGGCACTTGGCTTTACCGGTATTGCAGCCTTTCACACCTGTGTTTATGCGGCCCTGGCAGAGACCACAGCCATTAATGCCCTGATCATCCTCTCCGTCTCGCCTGTGGTCATCCTCTGTATTTCCCGGGTTGTTTTCAAGGAGAGGATTTCCCGGCTCCAGGCAGCCGGAGTGCTGGTCTCCCTTGCCGGCTCCCTGATACTTATCTGCCGGGGAAATGGGGCTGTATTGGTGAATTTCGAATTCAGCCGGGGGGATCTGTGGATGGGTGTTGCGGTTCCCCTGTGGGCCGCGTATTCCATTCTCCTGAAAAAACGGCCTGAAGACCTTCCCCCGCTGGTGCTGCTGACAAGCTCAGTGATTGCCGGGGTGGTTCTGATGCTGTCCCCCTACCTCTTCGTCCTGTTTCAGGGGCAGACCCTGTCCCCGAACCCGGATAATATACTGGCCATACTTTACATTGCCGTTTTTGCCTCGGTGCTGGCCTTTTTTTTCTGGAACCACGGGGTGGCCCGGATCGGGCCTGTCCGGGCCGGAATGTATATCCATCTCATGCCTTTTTTCGGAGCTTTTTTGTCGGTCTGGCTGCTGGAAGAGGGGGTGGCAACATATCATATCACCGGTGCCCTGTTTGTGGGCACCGGGATTTACTTCACCGGCAGAAAAGGATAGTCCCCTCCTGTCTGTGCCTGCCCGGCCACAGGATAAGTCTCTTACTCAGCCTGATCGTACTGACCGGTCTTCAACAAGACCAGGGTGCAGGCTTCCTGAACGCGGATACCGGCAGATTTCAGCCGGTCATAAACCTTGGGATTTTCCGTTTCCGGGTTGAAGATGACCCGTTTGGGTTTAACCCTGA
>JAKSAX010000220.1 GCA_022361395.1 Desulfobacterales bacterium
CCATGGCTGGTGGTCTGATCTCCCGCCCGAGGACAATAACCTGACCATAGATCTTGATACAGGAGAGGTAAGCAAAGCGTAACTGCGACACCCTTAACCTAAACTCTGCCGGTCCCGGATATTGTCAGGGCTGGCCAAGTCCCAGGAACCATCTACAGCCTAGCAGATGCCTTTCCAGGTTTTTTAACGGTGATCCGAAAGCATATCAAAGAGCTGCTGTCCTGAACCCCCTTTGTCAAATCAGGACCGGCGTGCATTCAGGCAGGTCATAGGCGATGCAGGGCACCAGTATACCATAGTCAAATTCCCTGCCTGTCAAAGATCCTGCCGCCACGCCACGGACCTTATTATAGGCTTCAACCGTACCGCCCCGGCCGTCTGAGATGACGATATGGCCCCTTTTGCCGGCCAGGGGTTTCCTCAGCAAGAAAGCGCCGACAATACCGGCCGCCCGTTCCACACTGATTGTGGCATTGTCCGCTTCTGCCTGTTCCCCCCAATACCCGGTATAGGCATCTGACAAAAACGGGTCTGTTTTGGATTTGGTGCCGTAGAGAATACCGCTGCACTGAAAGACCAGCCAGGATGCAAACTCGGCGCAGTCCCAGGGCCCTTGCCAGTCCGGCTCATTCATGGGCACCATTACCCCTGCATTATAGGCTTCACCGATGTGCTGCCACCCCAATTCAAAGAGTTTCTCACCTGAAGACATTGGATACCTCCGATGGATACAGAGATGATAAAGAAATAGATCATTGATGGAGATTACAATACCGGTTAATCAGGGTGGGTGGCAAGGAAATGTGAACATTTTTTTCTGATTTTTTCTATAAATTCGAAGAGGTTTTACCCGGGGCTCACCAAAATCGCAGTTCATTACCCCCCCTCCACTTTATAAGTAATTGTAAACCGGCCCGGCCAGGGGTATACTCCATGGGTGGACCAAACTGATAAAACACATGGATTCAGGGAAATTGCGGGATTTTACCTCCCCCTTTTGCTCAACCAGGGGGTGATCACCCTGACCGCCCCGTTTCTCAATTTCGGCGTCAGCCATGCCCTGAACCCGGAGACGGCCCTGGCTGCCTTTGGAGCGGCGTTTTCCCTGACCATCATTTTTAACTCCCTGGTGTTCACCAGTCTTAAGCTCTATAACTCCCTGCTCAAGGATAAAAACAGCTTTGTCACCATCCTTGGCATTTATATGTCCATAGCCTGTGCTGCCAGCCTGATTTTCATTGGCCTGGCCGCCACAGAGGCAGGACACCTTGTGTTTACCCGGTGGTTCAACCTGAGCCCCGGTGCAGCCGGCCACAGCAGGGAATGGATGCTTTGGGTCTCTCCCGTCCCCCTGCTTGTGGCCTTCCGGTGTGCCCTGCAGGGGGTAACCACGGTGTACAGAAAAACCATGAACACTGCCGTGGGAACATTCCTGAGGATGGGGACGGCCCTGGTTGCCGTTATTGTACTGATCCGCATCTTTCCCCACAGGCCGGGCATGGCCTCGGGTGCGGCCTTCAGCCTGGCCATCCTGGTTGAAGTGGTTTATCTGTTCTGGCGCACCCGGAAGATGCTGGCGTTTTCCCGGCCCACTTCTGTGGCCCCCTATGATTTTGACCTGAGTGTCCCCTATGTGCTCAGGTACAGTTTTCCCCTGTGGCTGTCCAGCCTGGCCTGGACAGGCTCCTTTCCCCTGGTCAATTTTTTTATCGCCCAAACCCAGAATCCCGAGGCCGGCCTGGCCGGGTTCAGCATTTTGCGGGCAGTCAATGTCTGTCTCAATTCCCCCCTGCCGTCCATGGTGACCGTGGTGGTAATCCTGGGCAACCGGGCCACCATAAGCCGTTTAAAGATTATGGGCACAGGAATTGCGCTGGTTTTGACCCTCATCAGCGCCGGCCTGGTTTTCACCCCCATGGGCCGGGATCTGCTCTCTGACATATTCAACCTCAGGGGGGTCGCCCTTGAATGGTCTGCCCAGGCCCTGATTTTTTTCATATTTACCCCGGCACTCTTTCTTGCCCGCTTTTTTCTTGAAGGCCGGTTCATGCGCCTGAAGCAAACCCGGGCCATGGGCCTGGCCGGAATCATGAGGTTATTCATTATGGCTGGGGCAGGCCTGATGATTACAAGCTGGCAGTCCGGTATCAACGGGGTCTGGCTGGGCATGACCCTGATGACCTTAGCCTCTGTTTCAGATGCGGGAATCACGGCACTGGCCTTTTACCTGGGGCCGGGCCAAAGGTCCCGGACCAGGGCCCAGGATCCCGTGGCGGAAACCAAAGACCGTGAAGAACAAGCGATTGACGGTTGATTTACCCTGTGGTAGGCTTGCACCCAGCGTATTGAATATCCTAAAGATGTTCCGGAAATGATAAACCCATAAAAGGCTCATTTTTCCCAGCCCCATTGATTAAGGAATGACCAAAAAAGAAGCTTCAGACCCGTCCCTGCGCATGCAGGTGTATGATCAAATTCGGATCGAAATGGATAAGGGGAACTTTTCCCCGGGATCCTTTATCCGTCTCAATGAATTGTCCAAACAGATGGGCATCAGTAAAACCCCGCTGAGGGAGGCCATGATCCGTCTGGAAACAGAGGGGTTTGTTACCATCTATCCCCGCCAGGGCGTTGTGGTGAACCGGTTCAGCCTGGAGGACAGCCGCTACCTTTTCGGGGTTATCGGCTCCCTTGAAAGTGATATGATAACGGCGAATTTTGATAAATTTGACAAAGCCATCATAGAAAAGATGCAAGGCTACTGCCGGGTCATGCGCCAGGCCCTGGATGAGGATGACCTCACCGCCTATGACCAGACCCATTGGAAATACCACCAGGTATTTACCGACCTGTCAGATAATATTTTTGTCAACCGGATCATAGCCCCCATCAAGCACCGGTTGTGGGACTGTCCCAAACGGGGATTCAGCAAAAAGTGGATTACCATGGCATGTGACGAACATGAGGGCATTGTTGCCGCCCTGGACGCCAAAGACCTTGAACAGGCCCTGTTCCTCATTCGCAACCGCCACTGGAGCTACCAATACAATGAGGCCTATATCCGCAAGGTATATTTTCCCAACGGTCAATAAACAGTTTAAATAAATTTTTGCCCCATCCATTCCGGCTGCCGGTTTATCCGCAGCCGGTTTTTTTTATTCTTTTCCCCCTGTCCTCTGTCAGCCTGCAATTAAATTTGCCCATTGGAATCGCGCAAAAATAACTTCACCTAGCCTGTTGACAAAAACCCTTAAAAGATTGGGTATTTTGCAAACAGAACGTGAACTAATTCTTGCGCGATCCCATTGTACATTTTTTAAATTCCACTTGACGTGGCATATCATCTGGCATACCAGTAGGCATGCCACGTAAAACCTCAAAAGAAATAGCACTCTTAAATACCACCCGGGTACCCGGCCTTAACGGTATTCAGAGATACAGGGACAGGTCCCTTCTCCCCAAAGGGGTAGAGGGGTAAACAGCAAACCAGGTCACCTGCCGCTTTAAGGCCAGTGATCACCATTGTACAAGGAGCAAGCCAGCATGGAAATTTCAACCAAGCCTGACCGCACCTATTCAA
>JAKSAX010000234.1 GCA_022361395.1 Desulfobacterales bacterium
TCCATGGCTGCCGAGGCCAGTGAACTGGAACTGTGCATGGCAGAACCCATAATTGCCTTTGACCTGCTCCACGGTATGATGATCCTGAAAAATGCCTGCGTGACACTGGCAGCCAGATGCATCACCGGTATTGAAGCCAACAGGGATGTCTGCAGAAACTACGTTGAAAACAGCATCGGCCTGGTTACGGCCCTGGTTCCCGTAATCGGGTACGAACCGTCGGCAGCCGTTGCAAAAGAGGCACTGAAAACAGGGGGCAGTGTATATGAACTGGTCCTTGAAAAAGGATTGATGTCAAAGACGGAGTTGGATGAAATGCTCAGCCCGGAAAAGATGACAGATCCCCGGGAGATACCTAAAAAATAGGATATGCCAGGCCGATCGATTGCCGGCTATGAACTGTTTACCCTGTTCCGCCCCGCTTCTTTGGCCTGGTATAGTTTGGCATCCACCTCTTTTAGCATTTTATCGAAACGGACTTGAAAGGGACTGTTGAAGGTCGACACCCCGAAACTTGCCGTTATCCTGAAATTTGAGCCCTCATGCTTAAAAAGATGGGCCTGAATTTCCTTTCTGATCGTTTCCGCCTGGCCGGAGGCAATTTTCAATGATGCGCCTTTGAGCACCAGCAGGAATTCTTCTCCGCCAAGGCGGAATGCCAGATCTGTTGCACGGATATTGTCAAGCATGATTTCCCCTACTTTTTTCAACACCGCATCACCGGCCATATGGCCATGGGTGTCATTTACCTGTTTAAAATGATCCAGGTCAACCATGATAAATGAGATTTCATAGGCAGAGGCATCAGCCAGGCCCAACTCCCTTTCAATCATGGCATTCAGGGAGTGGCGGGTAAGCAGTCCCGTGAGTTTGTCTTTTGAAAGATTTGATATCAGCCAGCTTGAGGAGGCAATGGTAATTACATTGGACAGCATGAGGCTGAGCTTATAGATCTGAAGCAGTTCCCGGTACAGGGTCAGGACCTCTTCGTAATCCTGTTTTTCCAGGAAAAAAAATACATTGGCTGCATTGATCTCAATCCTGGAAACCGTGTTTTCAATATACTCCAGTAACATACGATCCTTGGTTTTTTTCATGGGAAGGGCATTTATAATCTGGCTGGGAACATGAAACGCCGGTGCAGCCCCCCTGTTTTCAACCTTTATGGCAAAAATCAGGTTCTTCAGCCAGATAATCCGTTCCGTGGCAAAGAGGGTGTCGATCTCGGTAGAGCGGTGGACGTTTTCCAGATAGCGGTCAATGTCCTTTGAATCGGCATCCAGCATCCTGTTTAGATACCCTTTGGCTGTATACGCCCTGATGACACGGAAAAACCGGAATGCCGCCGTCATGATTTCCTGGCTTTCGTGCTGCTTGCAAACCTCCAGGAGGATGCCCTCCTCCAGAATCCCCATGGCAGCAAAAAAATCAACATAGGGTAGTTTTAAATCGTAATGGATTTCCCCAAGGCGGGTATACCTTGCCTTGAGATTTTCTTCACTGTCGTCCAGGGAGTCGACAAAATATTTTTTCTGCCTTTCAATGAGTGATTTAATGTGGTCATCACTTTTAAAAAAAATGGCAAATTCCCTGTTGGATAACATCACCTCATAAAATTTATTGAAAATCGCATCAAGAGTGGACTCAACTGCCTTTAAAATTTTCAGCGTCACGACAACCTCCTCAATTTACGATGGAACAAATTTTCATACAGGAAGTTGTATATTAACACAGGGGCAGAATCAGGGGCAAGATTTGCCTATTCAAAACCCTTGCCGCCGATCTAAAAATCCTTGAAAGAGTCGTCGTCTATATCCACAGGAATGATCTGGTCAGGTTTAACCTCCTTTGACAGGTCTGATTTTATCTTCTTTTCACCCCCATGGCCAGGTACCGGCCTCGCTCCTGCGGCCCTCAGGGAATCACCGGCCTCCCCTTTTCCGTTTGTCCCTGAAATAAGCTGCACCAGCTCATTAACGTAATCCCTGAGGTATTCAGCCTGGGCGCTCATCTCTTCGGATCCGGAAGCGCTTTCCTCTGCATTGGCCGCATTCTGCTGAACAACCTTATCCATTTCGGCGATGGCGGTATTTACCTGTTCAATACCGGTGGACTGCTCGTCCGAGGCATGGGAGATTTCCGACAGCAGCTCTCCTGCCTTTCCGGTACGTTCAGCCACTTTTGCAAATGCCTCATTGGTCGCGGAAACCAATTCAGAGCCGTCATTTACCTTTTTTACCGTTCCCTCGATCAACTCGGCCGTATCCCTTGCCGCTTCTGCTGCCCTCATGGCCAGGTTCCTGACCTCATCGGCCACAACGGCAAAGCCGGCACCGGCCTCACCTGCCCTAGCAGCTTCAACAGCGGCATTCAAGGCAAGCAGATTGGTCTGAAACGCAATCTCATCTATAGTTTTTATTATTTTTGAGGTCTCTTCACTGGCCTTTGAAATATCTGACATGGACCGGATAAGATGATCCATGGATTCATTGGCATCCGTTACCACCTGATTTGCCTCTTTCATAAGATCGTCCGCCAGACCGGCACTTTCCGCATTCTTCCGGGTCATTGACGACATCTCTTCCATTGAGGATGAGGTTTCCTCTATGGAAGCGGCCTGCCGGGACGCGCCTTCGGCCAGGGACTGGCTTGCCGACGATACCTGGACAGACGCCGAAGCCACCTGGTCGGAGCCTTCGTTCAATCCGTCTATAATTAGGTTAACAGGCTTTGTGATTGCCCGGGTAAGAAAAAAGGCAAGAAAAATCCCGGTGAGGATTGCACCGATACCGGTACCAAAGGCGATCCCGGCCTGTTTTTTTGCCCCCCCCATGGTTGAGGCGATTTTTGCATCTCCTGCTTTTTCAACCGCATCGTTAAGGCCTGCCACCAGGGGTTCAATTTTATGAACTGCCCCGCGCATTTTCGCCGTCAGATCAATGCCTTTCCTGTTCTCCGAAACCAGGCCGTCAAAGGCGGTTTTATATCTGTTTAATACGCTCCCGGCATTGTCGATATAACCCTGTGCCACTCCGGAGCCGGTCATTGCCGCCACCAGGGCTGTTATGCCGGCATGGGTCTTTTTCACATATTTTTCATCCAACCGGAGCAAATAGTCTTTTTCATTTTTGCGGATATCCAGAACAAGGGCTTCGGCATTGGGGACCAGAACCCCTCTTATGGCATCTTCCATTATATGGGCCTGGGACCGCATAACCTCGTACATCTCGCCCTGAAGGCTCTGGTCGGCAAGAAGCGTTTCAAATGCGGCCTTGTACTCGGAAAGCGCCGTAAGCTGGATCTGCTTCGACTCTTCCACACCTGTAGTCGTCCCTAAAAGATCATTATATATTTCTATACGGGTTAAAAACTTTTTCTTATATTTGTCACTTTTTGTCCGGAAATAATCCTTTTCATATCTCCGTATTTGAAGAAGCGCCACCAGAAGCGGATCAACCTGGTGCCCCTTCATCGTATCGGCAAGCGCATGGGCTGCTGCCCTGAATTCCCCCTGCAGCCCGGATTTATGATCCAGGCCCTTTACCTTCCATGACGCAACCAGGCGTTTAAACAGGTCGTGATATGTATTGGCATAGGAGATCACCAGTGAGGCCTGATCAACAATATCCGGTTTATTCAGCGCCTTACCCAGATCGGCAATTGCCCGGGCTTCATGAATCAGTTTATTAAGGTTTTTTTCCAGCTTACCGGCATATTTCACATCCCGTCGTATAAAAAAATCCTTTTCATTCCGGCGGCACTGCAGCATCAACTCTGTAATGGCATCGGCATGACCGGCAATGGCCATTTCTTCGTTTAAAAGACTTTCAAATTCCCCGGTGGTGGTCTGGACAACAAATTGGTACAGTCCCATTACGATAACCAGCAGACCGATCACAAGTCCGAAGCCACCGCCGATTTTCAAGCTTATCTTCAGATTTTTAAACATGTTTCCCCCTTTTCATTACGGTATTCAAATATGTCGATTGCCAGTGGATTTTTCCGATTGATAAAACCAGGGTGAAGCAATTGCCCTGGGGCAGATGCGTTATTGCTTCAGGTTCATGAGGCTTGTGGCCTCCAATCAATTTAAAAAGAAAGATACGCTGGCATTTGCTGTAGCTCCTGATCGTCTTCCGGGTTTACGATTCGCCTGAACGCTGCGCCAGGCTGGAAAAGGCTGACTGCCGTGGAAAATGAATTGGAACGGAACTTTGAGAACTGCCATGCGTTCAAATAAACATTAAATCCGATGAAAAAGACTGACGAAGCGTAACTTCTCTTCTTTATATGAAAGTGCTGCTGACGAATTATATTAACCTAAATCAGCAATAATGAAAAGTGATTTAAGTGGATTGGTTAAGGGATTAGTTCACATTCTGTTTGCAAAACACCCAATGTTTTAAGGGTTTTTATAAACAGATTAGGTGAAGTTATTTTTGCGCGATCCCAAAAAGTTGCAGGTTTGACACCCCAACTCGGCCAGGAGTCGCAGGATTGCGCCCCACCCCTGACACCGGGCCCTGCCGGCATCCCGGCAACCACTTGAAATATTACAAGATATCCCTGCCGGCATTTTTGGCATGCATTGTGCTCCGGTACTTCGGGATGAACAAAGGAAAACCAGACCCTAAGGAGAACAATATGGAAAAAGTTGCGATTGTCGGTTGCGGAGCATACATAGACCAGGGATACGGATGTCCGGGGGAATGGCGGTGCCTGAAGGCAGCTGCCGTCGGAGAAGGAAAGTTTGAATCCCCTGCGGCAGTTGTCTCTTTCGTTAAATGCCAGTGCCCCGGCAGGGCGGTTGTACCCAGCCTCGGCATGGCTGCCAAATTGTCTGAAATCAAACCGGATAAAATCTACCTGAGTTCCTGCCTGGCCAATGCCGTCCCCAAATGCCCCTATACCAGTGCTGAAGATCTGGCCGGCGTTATCAAGGAAAAAACCGGTGTTGATGTTGTAATGGGAACCCATGACTACCACTGAATATAGACGTTAAAGACGTAAACTGAGACGTGAAAGGAAACACCATGGCAGAAGCTGTTATAAAACTCGGCCGGAAAAAAAAGGCCTCCACTTTTTTAGACAAGGTTAAGGAAATCCTGCCCGAGGGCGGAAATCTCAACGCCTGCCTGACCTGCGGTGCCTGCGCATCAGGTTGCCCCGCAACAGGGCTGGCAGATATGGATCCCAGAAAATTCCTGCGCATGGCTGCCCTGGGCATGGATGAAGAAATCATTGCATCGGACTGGCCCTGGATGTGCACCATGTGTATGCGCTGCATCTATGTCTGCCCCATGCAGATCGATATTCCCCAGCTGATCTTCAATGCCCGGGGACTCCGTCCCAGGGAGGAGCGGCCCAAAGGCATCCTGGCGTCCTGTGACGTGGCCCTCAAGACAGAGACCACCTCTGCCATGGGCACCAATGAGGAAGACTTTGAGTTTGTGGTTGAGGATGTCCTTGAAGAATACCAGGAAAGCCAGCCTGAATTTGCAGATATGCAGGCCCCCATTGACAAGGAAGGGGCGGAATTCTTCCTGAACCAGAACTCCAGGGAACCGGTTACGGAACCCGATGAAATGGTCCCACTTTGGAAGATCCTGCACCTGGCAGGTGTTGACTGGACATACGGCAGCAAAGGATGGGCCGGGGAAAACTACTGCATGTTTTTAGGCGATAACGACTCCTGGAAACAGATCACCTCAACCTCGGTTGCCCAGGCCAACAAGCTAGGGGTAAAAACATATCTCAACACCGAGTGAGGGCACGTCACATTCTCAGTCCGGGCCGGACTGAAAAGATTTAACCTGGAACATAACTTTGATGTTAAGAATATTTACGAATACTATGCCCAGTGGATCCGCGAAGGCAAACTTAAGGTCAACTCAGACTGGAACAAGGATCTCGGCATAAAATTCACGGTACAGGATCCCTGCCAGATCGTCCGGAAAAGCTATGGCGACCCCATTGCCGAAGATCTGCGGTTTGTTGTGAAATCCGTTGTGGGAGAAGAAAACTTCATCGACATGCAGCCCAACCGCTCCAACAACTACTGCTGCGGCGGCGGGGGCGGATTCCTACAGTCCGGATTCAAGGAAGAACGCCTGGCTTACGGAAAACTCAAAGACGATCAGATCCAGGCCACCGGCGCCACCTATTGTATTGCCGGCTGCCATAACTGCCACGCCCAGATCCACGAACTAAGCGAACACTACGGGGGCAACTACCAGGTGGTCCACCTGTGGACCCTGATCTGCCTGTCCCTGGGTATCCTGGGACCCAATGAAAGGGAATATCTGGGGGATGACCTTAAAGAGGTCAACGTGTTCCACCCGGAATCCGCCATGTAACCAATACTTTCTGCCGGAGGCCTTTAAGGCTTCCGGCAGTTTATACTGTTTTTATTTCATATCTATTTTATCTCTTTCTTCCGGTGAAAGCTGATAATACAAAGCGGTACGGATTCGTTTGGGCAGGGGGTTGAATATGCTGTGAGGCACCTTATTTCGCCCTGAATGCTCCCCGGTTTTCAGGTTGCCGCAACCCCTTCGCCGCGGTCTGTGATCTGAGGTATAGCAGTCTCCCAATACATATCTGGGCAGGTAAGGGGAATCGGTTTCAATGACCTTCAGCCTGTCCCTTCGCCTTCTCCCGGTATTTGCATTACCCTTCACAATCTTCCTTTCAGGGGATGGTCAGTTTTCCATCCGGCCCTGCCCATATGTTTTGTAAAATATACTTTAAAATCGGAAAATCCGGCTTTTCCGAAATATACCTTTGTTGCAGGCTCATTTCCGTTCTCAGTTACATACCATACGGCCTCGTTGTTTTTGGCGCGTCCCCGTGAACGGACCATATAAACCACCAGGTCAGCGCCACCTTCCGTATTTAATACGGCGGCCCTGTATTTTGCCTCACCCGGGGTGGATACCTGGAATATAATTGACATGTTTTCGGTCTCTCCCGTTCCCCATGCTGCGCCCCGCCGGAATTATTTATCCTGGGAGGCGCTTGGGGAGACTGCCGGCGGTTTTGGTGCAGGAAGCGCTTTTGCGGGCTTTGCCGTTGTGGTTCCCTGGCTGATCTTCTTTTCCGCATGCTTCTGAATCATTTTCTGGATAAACGGTATGGAAGAACTGACCGAAACGGATGACCGGCTTCCGACTTTAAGGCCGCCGACCATGGTTTTTACCTTTGATTTCTCAAAGGTATACTCTGCAGACAAGACGTTCCGGTTAAACGAATGAGAGCTTGTTTCTGTGGATACCACCCCGCCTTTCTTGGTCTTTACCGCGTGTTCAAATGTCTTGGTTTCTCCGCCAAGCTTTGATGAGGAACGGGTCACGGAATCACTTACGGTTTGGGTTCCCCCTCTGATCTCAGATTCGGTCGAAACGCTGTGGGTATGCCTGCTGGTCCGGTCTTTCAGGAAAAAAGATGAGGAAGAGGATTTTTCAAATTCATCGGTTATTGTTTTGTCCCCGATTTCCCGGCGGATTGTATGTGTACGGGAGGTGGCGCTTTTCATCCCCCACAGGGACTTGTTTTTTTCAAATGCTTTCTCTTCCTGTGTCGTAATTCCTTCCTCTGTCCTTTCGGTTGAATAAGACCCTGAAATGGTCTCTGTTTTAAATATACCTTTTCCGGCATGGGTTACGGCTGCCTTGGCCTTTCGCTTTACCCCGTCTTCAACCCTTTCGACAGACCGGCTCTCTGTGACCGAACTGCCCTGGATTGTGCTCGATGAATAGGTTTTCGCCTTTTTTATCCGTGTGGTGCCCCATTCATCTTCAACAGTTTTGGAAAGGCTCTGTTTCAGGCCGGATTCTTTGCCCCACCGGCCCTGAACCAAATGTCTTTTTTCTTTTGCGGTATAACTTACATTCCCGCGGGTTGCAGTAAACGAATCAGCCCTGTGAAACTCACGCCTGCTTCCCTGCCGGGAGCCCGAGTATTTCGAAGATATTTTATACCTTACCCTTGAACGGCCTCTGTTTCTTGCCCCGTCAAAGGGAAAGGGAATTTCAGGCGCAACTATTTCAGGCATCTGTCCCGGTTTTTCATCGTTTTTTTTGCTGTCCCCGGTATCCAAGATTACCCCTTATTTTTTTAGCGCCGTATTCTTTCTACTGCTCACATCCATTTTAAATCACCTTTCCTGTCAAGCCTGCCGGTTATTTTTTCCCCCGGACGCTGGGCCCGGTACGGGAGACATCACTATGTTTGTAATATTGCCTGGCGCCTTTTGGGCCGAACACCACCGCAGTATGTTCTTTCTTGCTTAGCTTACCCAAGGGGCTGCGGGTGGTTACGGTTGCAGATCCCTGCGTGGTGGGTCCCATATAGCCGACAACACGATTATGGCGCTGACTCACTTTATCAATGGCTTTTTTCCGGGCCTCCGTAAAACTGCTGGAGTTGAAAAAGGCCTTTACCCTGCCCCAGCGGCCAAGGGAGCGTCCCATAACCTTATCCACCTCTGCTTTATGAGCCTGATACCGGTCTTTGTAAGTCCGTGTATTTAACTCATGATCCAAAGCGCCGGCAAAGGTCCGGCCCCAGTCTCCGGCATGAGATTCTATGGCCTGATTTCGAAATTTGTTTCTCACGTCAGGCATTGCCGACAAATCGGTTTGAGTGCCGCTGTAACATGAATTCACCCGGATCTGGCTCACTTTGGGCAGGTCCATTTTTTTCAGCATTTTTGCAACACTTTTCGAGGATTGCGCCTCACCACTGTCGGAATAAATGGATTTGTCTCCGGCGGCACCGTGCCCCTGGACAAAAACAACGGGGTGTGAACGTTTTGTATCGACCCCGCGGAAATTCATCATGGCATTATCTTTGTGGGACCAGTCGCGCAATTGTTCGTAGGTCCGGTAATCCCGTTTTTGTTTGTCAGTGGTCAGGGTGGCAAAACTACCGAGGCCTGCGAGATTGTTTTTTGCCAGTTCATGAAACTTTCTGCGCTGTTCATTGTCTTTGAATACAGGCCGCACCACCGGGTGATGGTCACGCATCGCCTGTTCGCCCATGCCCCGGGAGTTGGCCATGAAATTTCTCACATCATCATGCGGGGAAACCATATACCGCTGCTGGTCAGCCAATGGGCGAAGCCGGGTTTTGTCAAACGTCTCAATCTGGGCATGCATGACATTGCGGTTCATATTACGTGTTTCCGGGTTTTCCACCCCCATGCGCCTGAGCATGTCCAGTTTTTTTTGCTCTTTTGTGGGTGGAGACGCTTTCCTGCGGCCCAATAGTATCATTACTCCCCCTTCCGCTTTGCTTAGTATCAGCCCAAATATTCAGGTATTACATCGCTTTCAAAACGATTGGAGATGCCGTATCCTTCAACAGGGCTTCCAATTCATCAAAAGCAGACACCGGCTCAGTTTTATCCCCTTTTCTGTAAAACAGGACATCACCGTCCGGCTTCTCCGCTTGAAAGGTTAACCGGTCAAATCCCAGGGATGCCAGGGCGGTTTGCGATTTGATATTGTTTTCATACACAGAGGTGTAGACCGTATCGATTTGATTTATTTCCTTCATGGCATTTATCAGGCAGGATGCAGCGTTCCGGCCGATCCCCTGCCCTTGATAATCGATTCCGGTCCAGAAATAAAAATAACCGGTATTATTCAGCAGGGTCATTGAAACCATGCCACTGAATCCATGGTGGCGATGATAAACCGCAAACAGGGCTTTTTGGGGATCTTTTCTCTCATTTTCAATCCAGATCCCGACATCACTCTGGTTTTCAAAATCCGGGAGACGCGTCAATATGCCGATTGAAATATCACGGTACTGATAAAAAAACAGTCCGGCGTGTTCCGGTTCCAGAGGAACAAGGTTGATGTCACAATAACGGCACCGGGCTGCATCATACCATCCAAGCCGTGCCCACTCCTTTTCCCGGGTACGGATATCCGAGGCCAGGGTCATGGCCTGACGGTCTTCCGGATCTGTTTCCAGGACGCGGCCTGCGCAGCGCTTTGCCTCGTTAAAATCCCCGGTATTAAAATAGCAGAGGCTGAGATTATAAAGACAGGCCGGGTCATCACCGTACAATCTGCATGCGGTGAGAAAGACGTCTGTTGCCGTCCCCCATGCACCCAGGTCCATGGCCAGAAGCCCGGTCTCAAACAACACACCCCCGGTTTCATATTCAAGACAGGAGTTATGCCAGGCCCGCTTCAGGGCATTGATCCATGCCAGGCGCTCCTCAGGCAAAAGTTCCGGTTTTACCTTTGAAAACCAGGGCAACACGCATTCGAAAACCCGCGGGTCATAGAGATTCTGACGCAAGAATGCGAGCACCTGAAAAGATGCCAGGGTGTCGATCTGCCCGGCGGTAACCAGATTGCTGATAAGCCGGTCTGAAGGATTCGACACCTTGAAGTTGCGGTTAAAACAGGTTTGGACGACTGAGGTGAGCGGTGTTTTTTTTCCCGGTTCGGCCCTGCTGAAAACAAGGGTGGAAAAAAGCGGCGCTTCCGCACCGGCCTGGGCGGTCATGTGTTTTGCGCCAAGTTTTCCGGCAAACCGGTTGATGACGTCA
>JAKSAX010000181.1 GCA_022361395.1 Desulfobacterales bacterium
AGGCCCCGGGTCCGGCTGATGTCAAACCCGAACTTGAAAAAACCCAGTTGCGGCTCTCCCTCTGGGGAACGGTGGCAGGAAATGACACGTCAGGATGCTGGGCTGTGATTGAAGACCAGGCCAAGCGGAACCAGACGCTCTACCGGGTGGGGGAACAGGTCCAGGGAGCCACTATCAAGGCGATTTACCGGAACCGGGTTATCCTGACCCTGAACGGCAAGGACCAGGTGCTTGAGGCCGGCACAGGCAAAAAGCAGTCTCCCGGGAATTCATTGTCAAATGCACTGGCCGCAAAGGCAGGCGCTGCCGGTGCCTTAACCCCCAAGCCGGTAAAAATCCCGGTCAAAGGGGAGATCAAGGCACCCGGCGACCTGGTCAGGACAATGAAAACCCGGCCCTATCTTAAAAACGGCAAACCTGCCGGCCTGCTGGTCTACGGGGTGCGCCCTAACTCCGATGTCATGGCGCTGGGCCTGAAAAACGGGGATATCATCCAGACCATCAACGGAATGGAGATAGTAAGCTCATCAGATCTTGACACGGTTGCCGCAGGACTTGACGCCTCCCCTGATATAAATATCTCCCTGCTGCGGCGGGGCCGGTCACAGAATGTTGTATTTAACGGAGAAACCCAGGCCTTTATCACCCAGGCTGTAAAGGATTAATTGAATGACAGTTGACGTTTCCAGATTCTGCCCCACTGCTGCCCGGGCCATTATTGTCCTCTTCCTGGCCGCCCTCCTCGCCCTTCCTGCCCTGATTCCGGTCCAGGCCCAGGAGGCCCCCATGCCGGAAGATGAATATGTGTCCATTGATTTTGACAATGTGGATATCAAGATCTTTGTAAAGTTCATCTCCAAGCTCACCGGGAAAAACTTTGTGGTGGACAACCGGGTCAAGGGCAACGTCACAGTGATCTCCCCCACCAAGATATCTGTTAAAGAGGCCTACCAGGTGTTTGAATCCGTGCTGGAGATCCACGGGTTTTCAACGGTGAAATCCGGCACGGTGATCAAAATCATCCCCTCCCCCAATGCCAAGGCCGACAACATCGACACCCGGGTGGTGGACGGCCCGGAAAAGGCTGCCGACCGGATGGTGACCCGGATCATCCCCCTGGAATATGCTGCTGCGGACGAACTCAAGGGCCTGCTTGCTCCGCTCCTTCCCAAGGGCAGCGTCATCCTCTCATACCGGGACACCAATATGCTTATTGTGACAGCCACCCTGTCCAGTATCGAGCGCCTGCTGAAAATCATCCGGACCATTGACGTTCCCAATATCGGCAAAAAGATCTCCATCATCCCGGTGCGGCACGCTGATGCGGCCAAGCTGGTAAAAACCCTTTCCTCTGTGTTTACTGCCCGGATCAAGGGGGAAAAGGGCAAGGCCGACTCCCAGCTCATGGTCCATTTTACGGCGGATGAGCGGACCAACAGCATTATCCTGCTGGCCTCAAAGGTGGAGACCCAGCGGGTGGGCAAGCTCATTGACATCCTGGACCAGCAGGTGCCCAAAGGGGAAGAGCGGATCAGGGTCTATTACCTTGAACATGCCATTGCCGAGGATATGGTCACCGTGCTCCAGAAGATTCCCACCCAGACCGGCAAGAATACCACCCAGGGCAAGAAGGAGGCCCCCATCCTCTCCCAAAAGGTCCATATCAACGCGGACAAGGCCACCAACTCCCTGATCATCATGGCGGAAAAGGAAGATTACCCGGTGCTGGAGGATGTGATAAAGAAGCTGGACATCCCCAGGGCCATGGTCTATATCGAATGCCTGATCATGGAAGTGAACGTCACCCGCGGCCTGAACATCGGCACGGAGTGGCAGACGGGCAAGAGCCTCAGCGGCGGGGACAGGGCGATTATCAGCGGTTTCGGGGGCACCGGGGACAGCGGGTTCTCCAACTCTGCCGGCCTGGAAGAGGGCAACCTTCCCAAAGGATTCTCCCTGGGGGTCCTGGGCAAGAGCTTCAGTATCGGGGGGGTGGAATTCCCCGATATCCAGGCTGTGGTGGATGCCTTCCAGTCTGACAAGGATGTGAACATCCTGTCCACCCCCCAGCTGCTCACCACGGAAAACGAGGAAGCCGTGATCACCGTGGGCAAGAATGTCCCCTACCAGACCCGGTCTGCTGCGGAATCTGCAACCGAGACATACAGCTCATACGAATACAAGGATGTGGGCATCAGCCTGAAAATCACGCCCCAGATCTCCAAGGGAAGGCTGGTGCGCCTGGATATTTTCCAGGAGCTGACCAAGCTGGACTCGGTGAACACGACCGTTGCAGACCGCCCGACCACCCTGAAGCGGCAGATCGAAACCACCATAATCGTGGAAGATTCCCATTCCGTTGTTATCGGCGGGCTTATTGACGAAAGCATAACCCGGACGGAAAACCAGACCCCCTGCCTGGGGGCACTGCCCGGTATCGGCTGGGCCTTTAAAACCGTGAACGAAGGTGAAGAGCGGACCAACCTCTATGTATTTATCACCCCGAAAGTGGTGAAAAACCCTGCCGAAGCCACGGATCTTTACGATAAAAAGAAGGAAGAAATCCAGTCCACCATAAATAAGGGCGAGGTCAGCCTGTATGAAAAGATAGAAGAGTTCAGCAAAAAGCTGTCCGGCGAGGCTGATGAAGAAGAGGCGCTGCAGGATAAGGAACCGGAAGCCCAGCCAGGGGATGACGCACCCGGGGAACAGCCCTAAATGCTGGCCACCTTTATTGAACATATCGCGGGTATTACCCCGCTGTCGGAGGCAGACCGGGAAAAACTCCTCCAGGCCCTGAACCGGGACCGGACCAATATCACGGAAGCGGCTGTCAAGACCCGGCTGGTGCCTGAAATGGCCGTGCTCAAGGCCCTGTCCGGAATATTTTCCATGGATGTTGCGGACATTGATACCGCAGGTGCGGCAGACCAGTGGACCGGCGAGGTCTCCCAGCAGTTTCTCAAACGCTGCTGCCTGGTGCCCGTGATCACGGAAGAGCATGCCCTTATCGCCGTGAACGATCCCTGTGACCTCGGCCCTGCCGATGACCTGGCCGCCCGCCTGAATCTTCCGGATTATAAAATCGTCCTGGCGCCCAAGCAGGGCATCTTCTCCGCCATCAACACCTTTTACGACCGGTCCCAGGACCAGGCCCGGCAGCTGGTGGAGGATATGGAGGACCAGGAGTTCCTGATCCTGGATGATATCACCGAAACCGCCGATCTCCTGGATGACACCAGTGATGCCCCGGTGATCCGCCTGGTAAACCATATGATCTCCCAGGCAGCCAAGACCGGGGCCAGCGACGTTCATATCGAGCCCTTCCAGGACAGCCTGAAAATACGCTACAGGATAGACGGTATTCTCTATGAAATGCTCACCCCGCCCAAGGGGGTCCAGTCTGCCCTGGTCTCCAGGGTCAAGGTCATGGCCGGGATGAATATTGCGGAAAAGCGGGTGCCCCAGGACGGCCGGGCCCAGGTGAGGATCGGGGACCAGGAAATCGACCTGCGGATCTCCACCGTGCCCACGGGATTTGGTGAACGTCTGGTCATGCGGCTGCTCAACAAGTCCGGCTACTTCCTGGCCCTGTCCGAGTTCGGCATGACTGATACCAACCTTTCCCGCCTCCATAGCATTATCCGCCAGACCCACGGGATCGTCCTGGTTACCGGCCCCACCGGCTCCGGTAAGACCACCACCCTGTATGCGGGCCTGTCGGAGATCAACTCCCCGGAAAAGAGCATCATTACCATTGAGGACCCCGTGGAGTACAACCTGGAAGGCATCGGCCAGATCCAGGTCAACACAAAAACCGGGGTGACCTTTGCCAAAGGGCTGCGGTCCATTGTCCGCCAGGACCCTGATGTGATCCTGGTGGGGGAGATCCGGGATATCGAGACCGCCTCCATTGCCATCCAGTCCGCCCTGACCGGCCACCTGGTCTTTTCCACCCTCCATACCAATGATGCGGCCGGCGCCGTCACCCGGCTGGCTGACCTGGGGGTGGAACCCTACCTGATCTCCTCTTCGGTAAACACCATCATTGCCCAGCGCCTGGTCCGGGTGCTCTGCCCCAACTGCCGGGAAGCCTTTGAACTCACGGCCAAGGATGTTTCCACCCTGGGCAGCAACGGCTGGGTGGGTGAAACCGTGTTCAGGCCCAAAGGCTGCCCGGATTGCTTTAACACGGGCTACTCCGGCCGCCAGGCCATCTTTGAAATCCTGGACCTGGATGACGACCTGCGCAGCCTGATCCTGGCCACCTCGGATGCCAACAAGATCCGGGAGGCCGCACTGGAAAAAGGAATGATCACCCTTCGAAAAGACGGGATGAACAAGGTGCTCAAGGGCATTACATCTATCCGTGAGGTGCTCCGTGTTACCCAGGAATAGGGGGATAACTGCAATTCTAATCCTGCTGCTGATTTTTCCGGGCATGGTCATGGCCGGGGATAACACCCCGGACAGGGACAGCGGAAAGAATATTTTCATCCGGTTCTACCAGGACCACATATCAGCCGTGGACGGGGCCCGCTGCCCCATGACCCCCTCCTGCTCCGAATATGCGGCCCGGGCCATAAAAAAGCACGGTGCTGTGATGGGGTGGATAATGGCCTGCGACCGCTTGGTACGCTGCGGAAGGGACGAGGTCAGCATCTCCCCGAAAATCCGGATCAATAACCGGACCTATGTGTCGGACCCGGTGAGCGCCAATGATTTCTGGTGGTTTGAAAAAAAAGAGGCCCCTGAGTGATCCCCCTGCCCTGTAAATTTTTCCCGGTTATCTGCCTGGCCGTTTTTCAGGCTCTCCTCTATCCCTGTTTTGCTCAAACAGCAGATACCCCCGGCCTGGTCATCACCCCAAAGATGCAGTTCTCCTATGCGGACCAGCGCTACCAGGCAGGGGACTATACCGCGGCCCAGGTGGAGTTTAAGCGGTTCATCCACTTTTTTCCGGATGCCCCGCAGGTTCAGGAGGCCCGGTTCAAGGCTGCTTCGGCATTGTATGAATCCGGGCAGTTTCATGAGGCCACCCGGGAATTCAACAAAATTATCCTTAACAGCAATACCGAAGATGAGTTTACCCGGGAGGCCTATTTTCTTCAGAGCAAGGCCTTTTCCGCCATGGGCAATACAGGATATGCCCGGCTGGTGCTGGAAAATTATTCAAAACTCACGGACGCCCCCGGTACAAGGGACCGGATCTACCTGGCGCTTGCCGGAATCCACATCCGGGAAACCCGCAACCTAGGCACGGACAGCCTTGACCAGGCTGAAAAATACCTGACCCTGATCAGCCCTGAAAACCTGGAGGCCAGCGGGGCTGCCTACCAGCTTGAAGCCATCGACCAGGTCAGGGCCGCCCCGAAGAAAAGCCCGGCTCTCGCAGGCATCCTGGCCATAATCCCAGGGGGGGGATTCCTCTATTGCGAACGGTACAAAGACGCCTTTATCACCTTCTGCCTAAATGCCGGCCTGATGTACGCGGCCTATGAATCCTTTAACAATGACAACCCCGCCCTCGGCGGCGTGATCACCTTTGTGGAGGCCGGGTTCTATGCCGGAAATATCCACGGCTCAGTCTCTGCCGCCCATAAGTACAATAAAACCCAACAGGTCAAAATCCTTGACCGGGAGTTCAGCCTGGGCGGAAATTTTGACCCCGTGAACAAGTCTTATCTTTTAACGCTGACCCACCCGTTTTAACCGCCGGGCTGCAATTTCCACCTTGACTTTCCGCCTGTCTTAAGTAAACCTCTTGAATATCATTCATTATCAATGGGATGGCTCCTATGAAGTCCGTTATTAAGATCAGGGAACTGTCAAAATTCTACGGCAGGGTCAGAGGCATAGAAGACCTGAATCTGAGTATTCCCAAGGGAGAGATCTTCGGATTCCTGGGCCCCAACGGTGCAGGAAAATCCACGACCATCCGCTTGATACTGGGCCTTTTGAAACCAACGGCTGGGCGGGTGACCCTGTTCGGGCAGAGTGCCGGAACGCCTTCTGTTTTCAAGCGAATCGGGAATGTACCCGGTGAATTGAAACTCTACGAAGAGCAGACCGGCCTGGGGTTTCTTTCCTATATGAACCGGCTTTCGGGAAAACCGCCCGGATGGCAGGAAGAATTGACAGAAGCATTCGGCCTGAGCCGGGCCCAACTCAATAAAAAGATCAGGCATTACTCCCATGGCATGAAACAGAAACTGGGGATTATCCAGGCCATGCAGGATGATCCGGATCTCCTTATTATGGATGAGCCCACGGAAGGACTGGACCCTATCAATAAAAACGTGCTGTACCATTATCTGAAAAAATTCCAGGCAGCCGGTAAAACCGTTTTGTTCTCCTCCCATTATCTTGCGGAAGTGGAAAAGGTCTGCCACAGGGTTGGGCTGGTAAAAGACGGCCGGCTGATTACAGAAGAGGCCGTGCCTGACCTTAAAAAGAAAATGTTCCGCCGGATGGAAATAAAGTTCAAAGGGGCGTTTATCCCGGAGGACTTTAATCTCGACAATGTCGATATCCTGGAACAGGACGGCTCCAGGCTGGTGTTAAACGTCAGAAACAATATTGACCGCCTGCTGAAACGGATCACTCGATATGAGGTGGAAAACCTGGTCTTTCCCGAACCCTCCCTTGAGGACACCTTCATGATGTTTTACCGGAGGGACCCATGACATTTATCACGCACTTTAAAAAAATCCTGGCAGATCAGATCATCATTTTACTTATCCTGAGCCTGTTCTGTTTTTTATTCGAATTCCTGTTTGCCTGGCTGTTTTTCGAATCTGATTTCAAAAAAATCATGGCCTCTTTTATCCTCAGGATGCCTCCCGGTTTAACCGCCTTTTTAGGGGTTCAGGGCGGCATCACAAGTTTTTTCATCCAGATGCTGGCATTCGGCTACACCCATCCCGTCATCCTGATCTGCCTGGCCTTTTTCCCCATCAGCATCCCGGCCCGGTACATCAGCGGCGAAGTAGAGCTTTCCACCTTTGACCTCCTGCTGACCAAACCCGTCAACCGCCTTGTGGTCCCCTTGGCTATATTTACCTTTCTTGGACTTGCCCTGACCCTGCTGGCCTCGGCCATGGTTCTGGGAACCCTGGCCGGAAATCTCTATTTTGACCTGAATGTAAAAATGATTGATTATGCAAAAGCCTCAATAACCGGTATATTCTTTTTCCTGAGCATGGGGGCTGTTTCCATTGCAATCGCCTCGTTCCAGTCGGAAAAGGCAAAGGCGGCAGGCAAGGCTATCAGCCTTATGGTGCTGCTCTATTTTTTCGACACCCTGGTAAAGCTGAGCACCACCCTCACCCATCTCAGCGGTTACAGCTATTTCCAATTGTACCAGCCGGGAAAACTGGTCATGAAACAGGCTGATATGAGCTCTTCCATACTGATTTCGCTGACCCTGACCCTGGTTTTCCTCGGGACCGGCCTGTTCCGGTTCTGCCGCCGGGATCTTTGACCCGGCCCACCTTTTTGTTTGAGGAGGATATATTGATGAAAACAAGTATAACTATACTTTTTGCAGCGGCATCCATCCTTTTCAACGGCTGCGACCAGCCTATCTCAGAGTACAGCCCTGCAGGCCCGGATGAAAAAGAGATCATCTCCGTGTTAACCCGATACCAGGATGCGAAAAACCGCCATGACCTGGAACGGGTACTCTCCTTTTTACACGATAATGGAGACTATACATTCGGCTGCGGCATAAGGGTGTCAAAGGCTGAATTAAAATCTGCGCTCCCGGGTTTCTGGGCAGAGATGAATTCGGAAAAACTGGCAGTTGTGCCATTGTCCCACGAATGCCTGAACGGCGACTATTACAGGCACGGGGAGTTCAAAAACCTGGAACTTAAGGTCAGTAAAGACACGGCCAAAGCAAGGGTGATGTTCACCCAGAAGTTCAGCAGCAGCCTGCTGCTCTACTTTTCCCTGGCCCGGGAAAATGATCAATGGCTTATCACCAGGACGGAATGGGGATTCAGTTGAGTTTTAATTACCCTCCTGCCAAATCAAGGGGTGTGTGGCTATCCGTGTACCAAATATTGGCACACTGGAAAAAGGATTTGTTTTTTCATCTGTCTTCACGGAGTCAAGCATATTCACCACCACCGACCCAGGTTGATCTGTGTTCAGCTAAAAAAAGCCCGATGTTTAATCTAAATCGGTTTTAATAACTCCTTCCGTAAAACCGGAATGTGAGGTAGTAACGGGGTGAGGGGGTGGAGTTTGTGTGGAATTTCCGGGGCCTCATGGACCGAGAGAACCGGAAATTTCCGCTTCGGAAGCCCTCAGGACGACGGCTGGAGATTAAATGGAATTCCTCTCGCCCCGCTGTTGCCGGGTTAAGAAAAAGGGCCTTGGGAAGCTGGAGAAGGAAAGAAAGGGGAGCAGTTTTATGAAATGGAATTGGCAGCAGGATGATTAGCCCGGAAACCATACGCGAGATCAGGCAAATCACATCTGACACAAAAATCATCGCCATCTCCGGCGGCGGCATTTCACAGCCCAACATGTACCTACACATGGCGGAAAGCTTCGGCGCCCAGGCCGTGTTCAAAAAACCGGTGGATACCGAGGTCCTGGTCGCGGAAGTGGCGAAGTTGCTGGATGAGGCGTCATAATAACGAAAATCGCCTGGTCGGTGAGAGCAACAAAGGAAAAAGATCAATTGTATGATTTGTGTGGTGGAGAGAACTTCCATCTACTGTTTTCTTCGTTACAGCAAATCAGGCGATAGGGTAAACATAAAGGGTCTCTCTACCTATTCCAAAAGACCATTCTGTTTCAGCCAAAAATATAAAGCTTTTGATTCTGCGTTCCAATAAGATTTTGTCTTATTTTTGAAACTGAGAAAAGCTATGTTTGGGTGCTCCTTTTTTAAAGTTATGTTAAAAAAAATGAGTTCATCATTGTCTAAAAAAACTTTAACATCAAACAATCGTATAGTTTCCCCCCTCGACCATCTCCTTCCTTCTTGGAATTTGTTCAAGCTTTTGACAAATGTCAAAAGTTGTGGGGCATTTTTTGATAATATTTGAATTTGTTCATTTTTTATTTTCTTTTCTTCTATACGCCATCGTTCGTATATCGTTATTTGCTTTATATCTTTGGCATC
>JAKSAX010000218.1 GCA_022361395.1 Desulfobacterales bacterium
CGGGGGGCTGGTTCCGGTGTTGACAAAAACCGAACGTTCGTGCTATTTTACCTTTCATGGGAAAAGGTGAAGAGACAAAACTGAAAATCCTGGACAAGGGGCTTGAGCTGGCCTCCACCCTCGGCCTTGAGGGCCTGACCATCGGGGTGCTGGCCAGGGAGACCGGGATGTCCAAAAGCGGGTTGTTTGCCCATTTCAACTCAAAGCAGGCCCTGCAGATCAGCGTGATGGAGCATGCCGCCGGCCTGTTCTCCCGCCAGGTCATTGTACCGGCCCTGAAAACCCCTGCCGGTATCCCGCGGATCAGGCGGATCACCGAGAACTGGATTCAATGGACAAAGGAGTGGTCCGGGGGCTGTATATTTATCGCGGCGCCTGCCGAATACTCGGACCGTCCGGGAAAGGTCAGGGACTGTGTCATGGCCCAGCAGAGCGACTGGATTGACTGTCTCACCCGGATCGCCCAGTCGGCAAAGGATGTGGGGGATTTCAGGCCGGATATCGACTGTCCGGTGTTTGCCTTTGAACTCTACTCCCTGATCATGGGCTTTTTCATCTTCCACGATTCCCTGGATCACCCGGATGTGGACCAGCTGATGGAAAAGGCCTTTGACCGCTTGATCCTGTCCTGTATAAATCCGAAACCTTAAAGAGGTCCAACATGGCTGTCAGTTATAAAAATACTTCTGTCAAAAGCACGAACGTTCGGTTTTTTAATCGCATCGGCAGGTCTGCCGCATATCTGTTTTTCTCTTTTACACATCTCCTGGCCCCTCCCTTTGCCAGGTTTCTGGTAAAAAGGCTCTTCTTTATCCCGAAGTCCTATCCTCAGTCGCAAGGGGAAATGGAAATGGGGCGCAGGGCCGATAAATTCAGGTTTAAGTCAGGGGTCAACACCCTCCAGGGATACGGGTGGGGAAAGGGACCGGCCGTGGTTTTTATCCACGGCTGGGCAGGCCGGGGCCTTCAATGCCACAGCCATGTGGAAGCCCTTGTGGCGGCTGGTTTTTCCGTCTATGCCTTTGATCATGTGGGCCACGGCAGGTCCACGGGAAAGACCAGCAATTATTTTGAATTTTCCAATGGCATGGCAGCATTCATGGAACACCTGGCCGGTTCTGAGATACATGCGGTGGTGGCCCATTCCCTTGGCGGTGCCGCTGCCATCAATCACTTATGGAAAACAGGGCTGTCAGTGAAGACCATTCTCATCGCCCCTGCCCTGAGCATCCGGCAGACCCTGGCCAGGACCTTTTCCAGGTACGGCGTACCGGCCCGGGTCTACACTGCCGTCCTCAACACCCTGGGCAGGGAGACCGGTCACGATCTGGGCCGGGAAGATCCCGTGGACCTGATCCGGATGATTTCATCGGATCTCTTTATTGTCCACGACACCCGGGACAGGGCAGTCCCTTATGAGGATTCATGGCAGGCCGGCCTGACCCGGTCCAACATCCGCCTGTTCACCACCCGGGGCCTGGGCCATATCCGCATCCTGGAAGACAGGGCCATGCAGGGGGAGTTCCTCCGCATGATTTCCCGTAAGGACAGCAAAAAGCGGGGAGATGCTAAACTGCCTTTGCCGATAAAAAGGAGACAATCCCCCTCTCAGTTAAACCGGTGGTGAGCTTATACCGGGTGCCCTCTATACCGGCTTCGGAAAAATCCACCCTGCCGTCCCTGGGGGTATACCCCCGCCAGGGCGTGGCATGGGGCCGGAATGCGGTTAACCGGATGAGTTCATCAGTGGAAAGGACAAAAAAACACTGAATAACAGACCGCCTCCCCCAGACTTTGAACACCAGTTTTCCAAGGTACTCCCCCGGGGCAATATCCGAGGACCTGTATTTTTGGGGATTTAATCCATCCTGCATGGCGTCCTTAAACCGGTATGCCTTGGAGCCGCAAATGAAATCTTCTTTTTCAAGGGTTGCATATGTAAAGGCCTTTACCCTTACGCCGGGCTGCATGAGCTTGAAAATCGACCGGGTTTCACAATATTCAATAAAGGCTTCGGCATCTGCCTTAGGGAAAATCCTCTTAACCGAGGGCCTGCCGGATTTGGGACAGGTTTGCGGGGCGCAAAAGGAGCGTTCCAGAAAGCAGGTACCCGGGGTGCTGGTTTTTACTTTTTGAATCCTGTTAATGGAGACCCCCAGCCTGTTTGCGATTTCAATAAAGGAGTACGCACCCTCGTACAGGCTTTTAAAGGCTTCCAGCGATGATACGGACACAGTGATATTCGGTGTGTTTGCCCTTGTCTCAATCCCGGAGAAAATATCCGGATGTTCATCTATGATTTTTAAAATCTGATTCCGGCCAACTCCAATCTCAACAGCTGCATCTTCCAGCGAACAGGTTTTCTTCATTAACTCCCGGCTCCGGACCCACAAGGACTGCATCCTGGTGGGTCATTTAAAAAGTAACGTCTTCAAAAAAACTCCTGCTCTTATCAGCAATAACAGGCAGTGTAAAGAGAATCATGGGGCCGGCAAATCCTTGGCTGATGACGGCTACACGAAAAATTCACATGGGATCATGTATCTTATTGTCCATCAACCAGAGTTTTCAGGGTGAATTAAGGCATGGCGCGGGCTGGCAACAATCCCGGGCCGGGCTCTCCTGATTATGAACCCGGAGAAAAAAGATGGATAAGGAACTTCTCAAAATTGCCGCCCATGCCTGTGATGAAGTGAATCAGGACCCCATTGGTCCCGGGACAACCGGATATAAGGCCGGGATCCGGATTTACCGGGGAAAACCGATCCAGGTCCTGGCCATTGCCTGCACAGGTGAGACAGGGAACCGGCCGGAAAATACCACCCCCTGGTCAATTCGGTGGCGGGAAAGGGCTGCTCTTGAGGTTGCCAGGAGGCTTCAGTTTTTCGGCAGGATTCCGGAGTTGCCCCTCCTGGTCTGCGGTCATGCCAGTGCGGGGGCCGCTGCCATAGCCTTTAAACGGCTGTTTAAAGCTGATTATTGTGTTGCATTTGCCCCGGAGGCAACCAGCCAGGCCGGAAAGAAAAACAGAAGAAAATGAACTTAACCTGGGCCCAGTAAGGCCGGTTCCGGGGTAAATTCAGGTAGCATATTGATAAACTGCTGCCTGAAAGCCGGAAGACTTTCATTCTTTATATGTGAGACATTCCACTGGAGACGCAGCCCTGTTTTTGAAAACGGCCGTCCCACAAGGCTTTTATTTTCAAGATACCTGAGTACAGACCACTTTGGAAGCAGGGCAATGCCGACACCGGAGCGGACAAGTTCAATAATCCCCTCGGGCTGATCCACGGGAAAAAAGCTCTTTAGCTTTACCCGGGCAGGCAGCAGGCAATACCGGAGAAAACTGTCCTCTGACTCTTCGGCAAAGGAGATCAGGCTCTCTCCGTTAAAGTCTGATTCCGTTATATGGCTTTTGGAGGCTAAACGATGGGTGGGGCCCATAACCACCAGGACCTCGTCCTCAAACAGCGGCAGGTGATTCACCTTCCTGTGGGTAAAGGCCAATGAGGAGATGATCAGGTCAAATTTGCCGTTTTTTAGATCAGAGATCAGGTTTTTAGAGTTCCCGAGTTTTATATCCACCTTAGGGTAGGTCTCCATATACTGCTTCAGGATTTTTGGCAGCCACTTATAGCAGAGCACGCAGTGAACCCCGATCTTAAGGTCTCCGGTCTCCCCGTGAAGGGCCTTTGACACCTCATACTCCGCCTGCCTGATCTCATTAAGGACAATTGAAGCCGTGCGGTTCAGTGCGGCTCCCATCTTAGTGGGGATCATTCTTTTTTTGGTTCTTTCAAACAGGGCTGTCCCGAGCCTGTCCTCAATTGTTTTGAGCTGCCTGCTCAGTGCGGGCTGGGAAATGTTCAGGCGTATTGCCGCCCGGGTGAGGTTGCCGGTTTCAGTTATGGTCTTGAGGAGCTTAAGGTGTTTTATTTCGATATTATACATAATTTATAATAGCCATAATGCATCGTTTTTATGAAAATAATGCATTATACTTATTGTTTTCCCTGCAGTAAAGTCAAATTCAAAAGTTGAGACCGTCTGCTTATATTCATTGAACAAACCAAAAGGAGCTGCCATGGAACTGGAAAACATTATTCTGGAGAAAAAGGATCAGATTGCCTTATTAACCCTCAACCACCCGCCGGTAAATACCTTTAACCTTTCAACACTTAAGGATATGGAAAAAGCGGTTGAGGAGGTTGAAAATGATAGCGGCTGCCGGGTGATGATTATTACGGGAGGAGGTAAAAAGGGGTTCAGCGCGGGGTTTGATGTCAGTGATGCTGCCAACGGGGATGAGATGCTGGTCAGGGGACATCAACTCTGGCGGAAAATCGAGCTGTTCCCTAAACCGGTAATTGCCTGTTTGAACGGATTCGCCTTTGGTGCGGGGTGCGAACTGGCATTATGCTGCCATTTCCGTATCATGGAAAATAAGGCCGGATCAAAAATAGGGCTCCCCGAACTCAACCTGGGAATGATACCGGCCTGGGGAGGCACCCAGAGACTGCCCAGGCTGGTGGGCAAACCCAAGGCCCTGGAAATGATTCTTTTCAGCAAAAAAGTGACACCGGAAGAAGCCCTGGAAATTGGGCTTGTCAGCCAGGTGGCCCAAGAGGGCATGGCCCTGGAGGACTCAATGGCGCTTGCATCTGTTATTGTTAAACGCCCTCCGATTGCCGTGGCCGGTGCCCTGAAAACCATTGGCATGTCTTTAGATGTCGGCATAGACGAGGGGCTCAGGGCTGAAATGGAAGAGATGAAAAGAATCCAGAAATCAGCAGATCTAATAGAGGGGTTTCAGGCCTTTATGGAGGGAAGGGAACCTGAGTTCCAGGGAAAATAATCAGGCCGGCCCGGCATTTACTGCTGCGGCCGTTGGTTCTGGGCCGCAAACCGGGAGGCATTGCCGTTTGTGACCCAAGAGCATGGCCGGACAGGGCCGCTACACTATAATCCGAAAAGTCGACGGGGGCCTTTTGGCGGGCGTTTCCCGGGCTGATTCTTTACCACTTTCTCCTTTCTGGCCCTTCCGGACTTTCGGGCCGAGTTTGAAATCCGTATGGAATTCATGTCCGCAGTTTGTACAGCGCATGAGCATTCCCCCGATATCTGCTGGAATACGAAGGGGCTGATGACATCCTTTGCAATTTTTGATGATGTAATTTTCCATAGGTATTGTATCGGCAGGGGCGTTGTAACTATTAAACAAAGGGATCGCGTAAGAATTAGTTCACATTCTGTTTGCAAAATACCCAATGTTTTAA
>JAKSAX010000278.1 GCA_022361395.1 Desulfobacterales bacterium
GGAATCCAGAACCTTGCGAATAATTTTTGACAGGTCAGCCTCAATAAACGGCTTGTATATAAAAGCCCTGATGCCGATTTCCGAAGCCATGGTCTCAGATATTCTGTTGCTGAACCCCGTACAGAGTATTACAGGGATATCACTTCTGATTTTCATCATTTTCATTGCCAGTTCATCCCCGGTCATGTTGGGCATGGTCATATCGGTTATCACCATATCAAAATCCCCGGGTTTTGACCGGAACAGCTCTAAAGCCTCTATACTACTTGTTCTTGTTACGACTGAATATCCCAGTGACTCAAGTGCCCTTTTACCGATTTCCGCAATAGAGACCTCATCGTCAACAAAGAGAATGCACTCTGTTCCGGATTTTATTTCCCCGGCTTCCTCCCGGATCTTTTCCTTATCCTCCCGGCAAACCGGGAAATAGACGGTAAAAACACTTCCCCGGCCAAGTTTGCTCTCAGCTATTATTTTGCCGTGATACTTCTCAACAATGCCATGAACCACAGAAAGCCCGAGCCCTGTACCTTTTCCAATCCCCTTTGTCGTAAAATAGGGTTCGAATATTGACTCTATTTTATCAGGGGCAATCCCGGTTCCGGTATCTGAAACAGAGAGCTGTATATAATCGCCGGGCCTCAAACCTAACCCGGTCAGTGACTCACCGGCAGTGATGTTTATATCCTTAAGGCTTATCTTTAGAATGCCCGTATCATTCTCCATGGCATAGGCAGCGTTGGTACACAGGTTTACCAGTATCTGGTGAACCTGGGTAGAGTTCCCCATGATCAGAGATTTGCTTTTGATCTCATGCCTGATTTCAATGGAAGAAGGGATAGAAGACCTGAGGAATTTAAGCACCTCTTTTATAATAACATTGACCCGGATCGGATGAATCTCTTCCTCTGCCTGCCGCGCAAAGGACAGGATCTGCCAGACCAGGTCCTTGGCCCTGTTGCTTGCGTGGAGGATTTCATTGATGTCGTCCTCTATGGTGCTTCCCCGTTCAGCACGGACCAGGGCGAGTTTGGAAAATCCCATTATTGCCGTTAGAATATTATTAAAGTCATGGGCAATTCCACCGGCAAGGGTTCCTATTGACTCCATTTTTATTGCCTGCTGCAGCTTTTTTTCAGTCTTTATTTTCTCTGTGATATCAATAACAAAGGCAACCAGAAACGTATGAGATTCAAAACTCATCTCCTGGAGGTGGACCTCGGCATCATACAGGGTGTCGTCTTTCCGCTTATGGACAGTATTAAAGACAATGATATCTTTTTCTCCGGTATGAATAGCGCTCAAAAGCCGGGTAAATGCCTCAGGTGTATATTCAGGCTGGATATCCAGGGGCGTGAGTTCCAGAAGATCTTCCATGGAATATCCGAGGTTTCTCCGGGCCCCTTTGTTGACCATGACAAATTTCAGAGTCATGACATCAAAAACATAGATTTCATTTAATGATTGTTCAAGTATGCGGCCGAAGCGGGCGGACTCCTCCTGGGCACTTTTACGGTCTGAAATCTCTTTTGTCAGCCGGGTTCTGACAATGGCCTCATGGTAAATCCTCTTCTCGATCTCATCTATATACTGCAACCGGTTATACAGGTAACTCATCAGTAAAGCCATCAGGCACAGGCTGCCGAAGAAAGCCACCCACTTATTCCAGGATTTCTTCGAATTTAAGTAGAATTCCGATGGCTGCAGAATAAGCCGCCATCTCCGTCCGGCAAAATCAAACTCCTTTGTAAAATGAAGCCTGCTGGTAAGGCCATCCTCAATCTGCGGTTGATCATTCTCCCCGGGGACAGGTGATGAACGGGAGTATAAAAAATGCGCCTCTTTTTCAGAGGTGACATCATAGAGGTACAACAGAATGCCTTCATCGGGAAAGTCACTTAAGGCCTTTTCTATGGCATCGCCAATACGGAGGACGGCAACCACAAGCCCCTTTCTGTTTTCATTCCGCTCTTCTTTTGAATTAAAAGAGACATTTTTCAGGTAGACGGGGTTGAGTATGAGCGTCCCGAACTGATGCCCTGTTTCCTGAACCAGTGTTATCCTGTCGGTTGCAACCGGTTTTTCCGTATTAAAAGCGGTTTTGATCGCCTGATGCCGGACCGGATTTGATGCTGCATCAAATCCCAGGGCAGGCCGGTTTTTGTCCAAGGGCTCAATATAATAGACAACAACGTACTCTTTCCTTTTTCCTGCCGGTACAAGATCGCCCCGGTCTGTACGCTCTGTGAACAGAAAATTTTCAACCCCTTCTGCCCTTGCCCTGCGCTCATAAGCCGGACGTTCCTCATCCGGTATAAGCGGGTTCCATGAAATCGCCTGCAGGCCCGGATAACGGGAAAGTATACTGTTTGACAGGAGAAAGAACTTCTTTCGGCTTATGGTCTGTGAATACTGGAAGAAATCTTTCAGAAATTCCGACAGGTCAACATACTCGTGAAGGGAGTCCTGTATATAGGTTGAATAGACACCGGCCCGCGATTTAAATTCGATGCTCAGTTTATCCTCTTCCCAGGTGTTGACAACGGAATAAAGGCTGAATGAAACAATTACCCCTATGATGAAGGTATAGAGGATCGGACCGTATTGCCTGAAAAACCGCAGGTATTGATCCGGAGTAATTTCCCGTTCAGACGTCTTGCCCCGGATCAATTTGTCAGCGGGCATGGTACTGCTCCCCTGTCTTCAGGATTAAAAGCCGCATACAATTACAAAAGCCAAATAAAAGAATATTCAGCGGTGATTATCACACAAATCAAGGCCCCACCGAATTTGCGGTGAAAACTTACCGGCCTTAAATTAATCCGAAAAGGGGTATTATTCCGGAAACTCCGGGATAAAAATCGTCCCTGCCGGCAATATCGTGAACAGGTATGAAGTTTGTTGTTTTGCCGCTAAAGGATCGCGCAATAATTAGTTCACGTTTTGTTTGCAAAATACCCAATGTTTTAA
>JAKSAX010000216.1 GCA_022361395.1 Desulfobacterales bacterium
AAAATGATTTTTTCTTTTCTAAGAAAAACCCTGGACCACCTGGGACCGGCCTTTATCGGCAGGGCTTTCAGCATGGGACAGACCCCGGGACCTGCCTGGGACACCTGGGACAGCCAAAAGAAAGGAGGATCTTCCATGAATACCCGCTTTGCAGGGCTCGAAAAAAAGTACGGGGACCCTGATCTTTACCTGACCGGACATAATACGGAGCCCGGGCAGCAGGAAAGCCCGGACCGTGAACCGGCATCAGAAAATCCCGATCGCCCGGCCTGGGAAAAGCACGGGATAATCTCCAAGCTCTTTTTTCTTCTCAGGGCCTACCATGACCAGGGCATAAGCGTGCGCCGGACCGGAGACAACTACCCGGTGATCACCGTCGGCCAGCCGGATCCCGGCGCACCTAAGGTCAACCGGGAAGACCTGACCGACTATGCCGTCCACCTGTTCCAGGAAGCCAGGCCGGATCTGGAAACCTTCATCAACTCCGGTGAGCTCACGGTCCCGGCCTATCCCTGGCTGACAAGGGAAGATTTCATATGACCACCGCACTTTTATGTTCTTTCTTCACGGCAAAAACGTCGCGGGTCCTTCTGGGACCTAAAGTAACACGGCGACGAAGATCGCGATCTTTGGTCCCATATAATTTTGGAAATGGGAGAGAAATGGGAAATGGTGGTTTCTCTTTCGATGGCTGCCGGGCAGACCGTCAACAGGTTGACGAAGGAAGCAGTGCCGGGTGTTGCGGAAAACCAGGTAGGGCTAAGGCACTGGTTTGCACCGCCACTGCATTGGAAAACCGCCCTGATCGGGTTCCAACGGAATGGGCGGGGCAGGGACAAGGGGGGCGGGGTGGCCTGGATGATAATGAGTTGATTTCAATTTTGCTTCTATCCAGCCTGTATCAGAGGCGGATGACAATAAATACATTGACAGGGGTAAAGGCGGTTTTGTATTCTGAGGCCGCTAAAAACTCAAGTACGCTTCCGGTCTTGCGGTGCAATGCGGCAAGAAAGGGGGTGTTATATTCAAAGGGTATCAATAACTTTTGTACCCTTCCGTGTGAGCCATACGCGCTCAACCTGCCAGTACCGGTGACGGCTGGAACGTATCTTGAGTACGTTAGCACAGGTTGGGCGTTTTCTGTTTCCAGGCCCATATCGCTAAAAGCTAAAAACTCAAGGAGTGAAATCATGTCTGAAATGAACCGAATTCTTGCGCGTGTGCGCAGGGATGCAAGGTGCAGTTCCTGCCCTTTGATCAATTCTATCCCCGTCAAACAAGCCGAGTTCTGCGCAATCACAGCAATTATACTCTCAGGTGCAGGTCAAGGCCTGAGTGAAACAGAGGTCGATTCTATGCTGGAAATTTATTTTGAAGCCAGGGAAATATTTATCCCGGAGGAGGTGAACGATGCATAAAACCATTATACCGCTGGTTTACGGCGATCATTTGGTAAGGGTGATCAAGGATGAGGCGGGTAACCCCTGGTGGGTAGCTAAGGATGTTTGTAATGCTTTGGAGCTTAAAAACCCGAGCATGGCAATACAAAATCTTGATGATGATGAGCGGGCTAAAATTTGCTTAGGTCGTCAGGGTAAAACATGGACAGTTAACGAACCCGGCCTTTACACCCTGATCATCCGTTCCAACAAACCCGAAGCCAAGAAGTTCAAGCGGTGGATCACCCATGATGTACTGCCGTCGATCCGGAAAACCGGCCGGTATGAAATACCGGGACAAGACGACCTGTTCGGCGACGATCTGATTAAAAAATCGGGGAACATGTATTTTCCCATGGCAAAACTCGTAGAAAATGCCGACAAACTCCTGGACGGTAAGGCAGGGCTTAGGGTCATGCATCATTTTACGGGGATACCGGTGGATGATTTGCTGGCCGAAATTGAAGAAAAACAGCGGTTTGCAGGTCTTCGGTGCAACACTCGGAACCTTGTGGATGATATTGTCTTAGGCTTTATCCGGGAACATTGCAGCCTTGACGACCAGTCAAAGGAGACTAAGCAGGATTTATTTGAAAAATACTTGGGTTATTGTTCTGAAATCCAGGTGCCTTCTTTGAGCAGGGAGGGGTTTTTCAAACAATTATACAGGGCCTGCAAGGCACTTAGATCTTTTCGTCCGCGCGTGGAAAAAGTCAGGGTGCCGTTTGTAAAAGGAATCAGGATTGTAACCTCTTAAAAGCCGTAATCGTTCCCCGGGCAGCAGTCAAAAGCTGTTCGGGGGCAAAAAAAGGAGTGTATCTATCCATGGACGAAAAACAAAAAACAGTTCCTGCATTCCCCAACCGCCGGGCGGTGCTTTTGGCCATCAAAGATGCCGGGTATCAAATCTCCAGGGCCAAGTTTTACAGGGATTGCGGAAAGCCTGGTAAGGAGAACGGGCAGATCCGGGTCAATGAAGACGGCAGCGTAAATGAATCCGAAGTCAGGGAATATTGTAAAACCCTTAAGCGGATTGGAGGGGATATTGAAGACCTGAACGACATCCAGGCCCGGAAAACAGCAAAGGAAGTGGAAAGCCTGGAGCTCAAGGTTAAAAAACAGGAGTTTGAGCTGGACAGGGAGAAAGGCAAATATCTTCCCCGAAGGGATTTTGAAGCCGAGCTCGCGGCCCGGGCCGTGGTCCTGGAGACCGGTTTAAAGCATCATTTCAACACCAGGGTAGGGGAGTGGATCGCCCTTGTTTGCGGGAAACCGGAAAAAGCCCCGGATCTGCTCCAGGAACTCAATACCGCTCTGGAGAGTGAGCTGGGAAGCTACGCCACCACCCGCTCGTTCCAGGTGATTTTTGAAAAATAGGAAAGGAACCTGTGAATCAGATTTTTGAAGAAAAGGAAGGGATCAGGACTAAAAGGCCTGCCTGGTGCTCCCAAGAGCTTTGGCAGACCCTCACGGATTTAATGGACGGTGAGTCCCTTGAAGTCAATGTCACCTTCTCCAGGGCGGAGCGCAAGGTATTGAGAAAGCGCAAACAGATAAAGCCCTCCCTGTGGGCTGAAAAACATCGTGTCCTTGTGAAATCCGTATTGCCCGGGCTTTGGAAAAACTCGGTAACCCCATACCTTGTGGGCATCATGGATGCAGCTGCATTGCCGTTTGTCCGGGAGCTGATCATCTGCAAGGCACCCCAGACCGGTGTAACCGAAGGGATTCATAATTTTATCGGATCCAGGGTGGACCTGGCTGCAGGAGATGTCCTCTATGTTTACCCGGATGAAAAGACAGCCCGGGACAATGCCAAGGACAGGGTTATCCCCATGCTGACCAACTCGGTCCGGCTGCGGTCCTTTTTGACCGGTTATGAAAAGGATCTGTCATCCGACCGGATCAACCTCCAGCATATGACCATATACTTCGGGTGGGCCGGATCCGTGTCAAGCCTGGCTAACAAACCCATAAGATATGCGGTGTCCGATGAGATCGATAAGAAAAACTTCGGGGATGCCAAAAAAGAGGCCTCTCCCCTGGACCTGATCGACAAACGGCTGACCACATACCGGGATATCTCAAAGCATTTTAAAATATCTTCTCCAACCGTCGAATCCGGGAACGTCTGGCAGGAGTTGAACCTGAACACGGATATAATATTTGATTATCATGTCAAATGCCCGTTCTGTGATCATTTGCACCTCATGACAATGGAGCAGATCAAGTGGGAAGGCGGTTCCGAAGCAGATCCCAAAGAGATCAAAAACAAAAAACTTGCCTGGTATGAATGCCCCAACTGTAAAGAATCATGGGATGACAACATCCGGAATAAGGCAGCCCGCCACGGGGGGTGGGTGGCCAGGGGCACGGCCATATCCATCACCACTTATCTTGAAAAGTTCAGGCCCGCCAATATCGGGTTCCATTTGCCTGCCTGGGTCAGCTATTTTGTGTCATTGAGTGAATGCGCAGCTTCCTTTTTGAAGGGCCTCAAGTCCAAGAAAAAGCTCAAAGACTATAGGAACAGCATCCAGGCCATGCCCTGGGAAGAGTTTGAGGTTTTGGCCAGACAGGAGGATGAAGAGGTCCTTCTTTGTAAATGTGATTTGCCGCCCCAGGTAGTGCCTAAAACCGCCGTGGCCCTGACTTCCGGTATTGATCTTCACAAGGCCGGGTTCCCTTATGTGGTCCGGGCCTGGGCAAGGGACTATACAAGCTGGCTTATTGATTATGGGGATCTTGGATCCTGGCAGGAAGTCGAAGAGCTCTTGTTCCAAAAGTATTATCCGGTTGAGGAATCCGACAGGCGCATGCGGATCTGGCGGGCCGGACTGGATACCGGCGGCGGAAAATACAAAAAAGATATTTCTTCCACGGAAGAGGCTTATCTCTGGCTGCAGCGCAATGCCGGTTATGCCAATGCCTGCCGGATCTGGGGGACAAAAGGGTACTCCTATGCCATGCCCACCAAACTGAAAATGGGATCTGTCCTTAATAAAACCCCGACAGGTAAACCGCTAAAGTTCGGT
>JAKSAX010000212.1 GCA_022361395.1 Desulfobacterales bacterium
GGAACTCGTCATTGCCGGCGGAAAGGTGGCAGCTGAGAACCAGATCCTGAAGGTCCGGACCGTTCCCCATGAATTTCCCCCCCTGTCCCTGGATACCGTAAAGCTCCCGGCTGATATCACCAAGGCCTGCCTCGCGGTTGAAGCCCCTGATGCCCAAGGCCCGGTACGGGTCAGGGCGGTTGAGTTTGTCACGGATCTCGTGACCAGGGAGTGCATCTGCAGCCTGCCCGTTTCAAACCGCTGTGTCCTGCCGGATATCGGAAATGATGTGATCAAGGCGGTTGCCCTGGACAGGGCGAAAGCCCCGGGCAAGATCTTTACCGGTTTTGTGAAGGGATTCGGCTTAAGCCGGGGAGCGGTTGCCACCAGTGGGGGATGGGACGGCTCAGAAATCATCGCCCTTGGGACGGATGACAGGGATATTGCCCTGGCCGTGAACCGGATAAGAAAGGACAGGGGCGGCATTGCCCTGGCGGTTGACGGCAGGATAGAAAAGGCCTTTCCCCTTCCCGTGTTCGGTCTTTTATCCCATGAGTCCATTGAACGGGCCGCCAGGGAGATTGCCGGCATAACAGAACGTCTGCAGGATCTTGGCTGCCCCTTCAAGGACCCGATGCTCAGCCTTTCCACCCTGACCGGTGCCGCCATCCCCTTCCTTAGAATTTCCAGTGAGGGGCTGGTGGATCTGAAAACCGGGGAAAACAGGGCATTGTTTCCGGATTATGACAGCAAGGGATGAAAATGGATAAAGTCAGGGTTGAAGAGGCAGCGGGAATGGTTCTATGCCATGATGTCACAAGGATTGTTCCGGGTGAATCCAAGGGCAGGGCATTTAAAAAGGGTCATATTATCACGGAAGAGGACATCCCTGAATTCCTTAAACTGGGAAAGGCGCACATCTATGTGCAGGACGTGGACGGGGGCGTGCATGAAAATGATGCCGCCCTGAGGATTGCCCGGGCAGCAGCCGGAAAAGGCCTGGCCCTTTCCCGGCCCTGTGAGGGAAAGGTTTCGCTGACTGCCGGGATCGACGGCCTGTTGAAGATAAATATCAACGCCCTTGACCGGATCAATGATTTCAGGGATATCATGTTTGCCACCCGCCATGCCAATCACAGGGTGTCTGCCGGGACTGTCCTTGCAGGCACACGGATCATTCCCCTTTCAATCGGTGAGGAAAAAATAGCAGCCGTGGAAAATATCTGTAATGACGCCTTCCCGGTCATTGAAGTTAAACCCTTTTACCGGCTGAAGGCCGGTATGGTCACCACGGGAAGTGAGATCTTCAAGGGCCTGGTCAAGGACGGTTTCGGTCCGGTGGTCAGGAAAAAATTCAACGAATTGGGAACCCGGGTGTTCCGCCAGGTCCTTGTTCCGGACGATACCGGCATGACCGTAAAAGCCATTCACGGCCTTCTGGATGAAGGCGCCCGGATCATTGCGGTTACCGGGGGAATGTCCGTTGATCCGGACGATCTTACCCCGGCTTCGATAAAGGCGGCCGGCGGCCGGATCGTCACCTATGGCGCCCCCGTTCTTCCCGGTGCCATGTTCCTCCTGGCCTATATCGGAGATGTCCCGGTGATCGGTCTCCCCGGCTGCGTGATGTACCACAGCACCAGCATCTTTGATTTAGTGGTGCCCAGGCTCCTGGCAGGAGAAATCCTGGAAAAAAAGGATTTCAGCCGTATGGGCCATGGCGGCCTCTGCCTGAACTGCAGCCGGTGCAGGTATCCGGAATGCAGCTTCGGGAAGTGACATTATTTTTAACCGGCCGGAAAGCGGCAACTTATTATCGTGGCCGGGTACCTGCACAGTTTCGGTTAAAGGGTAAATGAGAGGCCCAGCTCCGCCAGCTTTTTCACGGACGGGACTGTTGAATCCGGATCCCAGCCCCGTTCCCTGTAATATTGGGAGAGCCTCTGGTTGAAGTCTTTTTTCCGGAGAACCGCCCCCTTTTTCGGCCCAAGTGTGAATGCATCGGTGAAAAAACGTTCCGGAAGGGCATCGTCCTCCCGGGTAAACCCCTCTCTGAGGTTAAACACCTTTTCCAGGTTAAAAATTCTCTCGCCGGCCTTTAAAAGATCGTCACCGGTTCTCCTGATACCGGTGACGGCCGAAACAAGCCGGGCCAGCCTGTCCACACTGAGCCCCAGGGGGGTCAGGGCGGCAAACCGGCATATGCCCAGCGAATCGATCACTGCCCTTAAATCCTGCTCCCTGATACTGTCCCCGTTCTGGTGACATCCGCCCCGGTTGCAGGTGGCATAACACAGCCCCTTCAGCGGATCGGCCTGGACATTATGGGCCGCTATCTCCATACCCTTAACATGCATGGCAAAATCATTGCTGTCCCCACCGATTTCCTCTGACAGGGCTTTCACACCACGGGCCGCCAGCTCTCCCACACCCTGCCGGCGGACCATTTTATCCAGAATCGCCGCAGCCCCCTCCACACTGCCCCAGATAAGATCTATCCCGTCCAGGAAGTCCCGGTCAATGTGCCCGCGTTCATAGGCTTCCATTAAAAATCCGATGATATTGCCTGCTGAGATTATATCCAGGCCCAGGTTATCGCCGTCATAGACCAGTTTCATTATCCCTTCAAGATCGGCAATCATGAGATTGGCACCGAGCATGGTGCCGGTCTCATATTCAGGACCGTCATGAACCAGTTGCCCCCTGTAAGGACCGGTTTTCACCATACCGCTTTTTTTGCATGCCAGGGGGCAGCAATAACAGGCATAATCCCTGACCCAGAGCCTCTTCCCTGCCTCTTTGGCATTGATCCGGTCCACCTGGGGAAAGGTGCCTTCGCGAAAATTCTTCACTGCCATCCCCCCTTTTTTGCTCTTGCTTTCCAGCAGGAAAGCCGTCCCCCTGTTTTTAAACAGATAGGAGAGAACCCTCCCCTTTGACAGCCCTTTAAAATAAGACCGGCTGTCGGCCATCAATGACCACAGCTCAGGATCGTTCCCTGCATCCGGGAAGCCGGTTCCCTTCAGGGCGATGGCTTTGAGGTTTTTTGCGCCCATGACACAGCCCACAC
>JAKSAX010000250.1 GCA_022361395.1 Desulfobacterales bacterium
GCAGTCAACACCGGTCATCCGGACAAACCGGCCCGCCTCTTCCGGATCTGTCATCAGGGAGGTGCCGGGTCCGCGCTCCACAAGGGCCTGCCCTGTGCCCACATGGCCGATTTCCGCCTCAACATAAACGCCTTTTTCCCGGGCAGCCGCGACCACGGTCTTTGTCATGGACAGATTCTCTTCAAACGGATGGGCGCTGCCGTCAATCATGACACTGGTGAACCCGGCGTCAATGGCCTTTAAACAGGCCTTCACGGATTTTCCATGGTCCAGGTGGAGACAGACCGGGACTCCGGCGTTCTCACAAATCCGGAGCAGTTTCCTGGTCCAGGCCTTAAACCGCCTGAACCGGTCCACGGGCAGTGACGGATAGCTCATAATCACCGGGGCCTTGAGTGTTTCCGCCACCTCAAGCTCCAGTCTCAGCATATGAATGGATAAAAAATCAGGTGCTATTACGGCATAGCCGCCTTTTTCCGCATCCTCAAGAAGCCGGGGCAAGGGTACAAGCATAATCGCCTCTCTTTAAATGTGAACAGGACGGCTCAACTGGCCAGATCCCGGTTCATCCGTTTATAGATTCCTTTGGTCCTGGTGTAAAACTGCCTGAAACTGAGATACCGGTCATCGTATAACTGGCGGAGGCCGGGGTCAGGTTCATATACCTTCCGGATTCCGACCTTTTGGGGCACCACATCAAAATCCATGGCTTTAATCCCCACGGCACCGATAAATGCAGCCCCCCTGGCATTTGCCTTCATGGGGGCCTCAATCTGATGGATCCGTCGGTTAAGGATATCCGCATAAATCTGACACCAGGCATCTGAAACCGCGCCACCGCCCACCACGCGGATCGTGTTACATTGATTTTTTAAAAATCCGGTCACCCCTTCCAGCAGCCATCTGGAATTAAAGGCCACCCCTTCGAAGACGGACCGAATGATGTCTTCCCGGTTATTCTTCATGGAAAGGTTGTTGATGCTGCCCCTGATAAAATGATCATCCACCGGTGACCGTTCCCCGAATATCCAGGGGGTATACAGGAGCCCGTTGCTTCCCGCCGGCACCTTTTGAACAATGGCATCAAACACCTTGTAGAGATCAGGCTTTTTTTCTTCCTGAAGCAGGCTGTCTTTATGGTACACGATATTGTCGGCAATAAAGGACAGGTTTCCGCCGGCCGAGGTCTGGTTGTTCATCAGCAGGTATTTTCCCTCCACTGCACCGGGAAAAGAGGCCATGTTATTCATAAGATCTGTTTTCTTAAAAGGAACATGGGCGGTGATATAGGATGAGGTACCGATGGTAAGGCAGGGATCGAAATCCGTCACAGCACCGCTGCCGATGGTGGCAGCGGAGGTATCGACTGACCCGGCAATAACAGGGATATTTTTACCAAGTCCCCATCTTTGAGCAACTTTGATGCGCAGGTTGCCGATGACCTGTGTGGCCGGAACAGGGTCCGGCAGTTTTTCACGGTCTATCCCCAGTGAAGACAGGAGGCCGGAATGGAACCGAATCCGCTTAAGATCCCGGTTGTCAGTAACCCACAGGGGAAGGATGGAGTCATAGGTGGCAACATATTCCCCTGTTAAGCGGAGATTGATAAAATCAAGGGAGTTTAAGAATTTATGGGTCTTCAGATAAATTTCAGGCAGCTCATCCCGGATATAGGCAATATGACCGGCCGGATCTTTTCCCGAGGGAGAGGGAATGCCGCCGGTATACCGGAGCCATTTTAAAAGGTTCAGGAGGCCGTACCCTGTCCCAAAAGGGTTGATCCACCCCTTAAGCTGTTTCCGGATATACGGGCCGCCCCGCTGATCCATCCAGTTCAAAGCGTTCATAAGGGGTCTCCCGTTGCGGTCCACCGGAACGGTTTCCTCACCCATTGACGAACTGCATATCCCCAGAATATGATTCTTAGGGAGGATCTCCTTTGCAATCAGCCGGCCGGCAGCCCTGTTGATCGCAGCCCACCAGAGATTAGGGTTCTGTTCAGCCCCATCCCTGCCGACCAGTTCAAGGGGCACCGCTTCAAAGGCCCATCCCACACAGTCTCCGTCCAGCGTTACGATGCTGGCTTTGGCACCGGAGGTTCCCAGATCAATTGCCAGTAGTCCGTATTCCTCTCCCATTCTATTGCCTCTTATCACCTGTTTTTATCCGGATCATATAGCCGGCCGGTGCCGGCGGGCCGATTTCCAGCGGTCAGACGTTTTGGACATTCCTGAATACCCGGTCAAACCGGACCAGGGCATCATCAATGATCTCCTCGGTAAAGGCCGCATTGGTAAACATCCGGCTGCCCCCCACCGTTACAAGCCCTTCGGCCATGAATGCCGCCCCCATTTTCACCATGACATCCTTGCGGTGATAGAGTTCTTTTACCTTTTTAGGCAACTCCCAGAATCTTTTCAGGTTGATATCGAAGAGAACAGGACCTGCGGTTTCCAGGTGAACCATGGAGCCCTGATTATAGGCAACATAGGGGAGCCGGTATTTTGAGATCAATTGTTTCAGGCCCAGGGTCAGCCGGTCCCCGAGTCTGCCGGCCCTGGCAACACCGTCATTTTTTTCCAGTTCCTTAAGGGTGTAATATCCGGCTGCGGCACTCAGAGGATTTGCCGCCAGGGTGCCGCCGACATGAGCCTTTTTACCCTTTTTACCACCCAACCCTCCTGCCAGGCGTTCCATATGCTCCCTCTTTCCCCCCAGGGCCCCTGCAGCAGGATATCCCCCGGCAATGACTTTGCCCAGGACGGTCAGGTCGGGGATAACCCCGAAGTAGTCCTGGGCACCTCCCAGGCAGGTGCGGAATCCGGTCACCACCTCATCAAATATCAGGAGGGCGCCGTATCTGTCACAGAGCTCCCGTACCTTCCGGGGGTAGTCATAATCCAGGGGCCGGGTCCCGCTTTCAGGGCCCAGAGGCTCGATGATCACGGCAGCCGTCCCCCCCCTGAACCGGTTCCGTTTCAATATCCGCTCCATGGAACGGATGTCATTCGGAAAGGCCTCCTGGATATATTTGAATATATTGCGGGGAATGCCGTGGCACTCCATTCTTCCCAGGCCGGGCACGCGCTGGGCATAGGATAGTTGATCGCTCCAGCCGTGAAACCCCGCCCCCAGTTTTACGATATTCTTTTTTCCCGTCACGACCCTGGCCAGGCGGATGGCCCCCATGTCCGCCTCGGTTCCCGAGCCGAGAAGCCGGATCATATCAATACCCGGGAACCGCTCAATGATAAACTCAGCCAGTTTCACCTCATACTCATGAAAAAGGCAGGTCACCGGACCGCACTCATCCAGCAGGGCCTTTACCTTCTCCAGTACCGGTTTGGGGTTGCTGCCCAGGAGGGTTGAGCCCCCTCCCTGGAGAAAATCAATATACTGATTCCCGTCAATATCTTCCAGGAAAGCCTCCCAGGCCCTGGAGAAGGCAAGGGGAAAGGGATAGTTAAAGGCCTGGTTGTGCTGAACCGCACCCGGAATATAGGCCTTGGCTCTATTGTACAGCGCTTTTGACTTTGGACATTTCTTATCAAAATACTCTTCCAGGTAACGGGTCAACGCTTCGGGCCTTAACGCCCTTGCAGGGGTATTGATTAACCTGTCGAATTTTTCATACAGCTTTGCGGTATCATGATATTCGCTTATGCCGTATCCGTTGGTCTGATTTTTCTGATTCATAACTGCCCCTCCCTTTACGTATTTTCCGGCCTTATTCGTAATCTGTCACCGATAATGGGCTTCCTGTGTTCCGGGGCAGACTAAAACAGGAACCGATGACCTGTCAAGACAAAATTAAGTACAAGCTTAATTTTTAAGAACACGCAACAATACATAACACACCAAAATAACTATATTAAATTACAATTTATGCGAATTTTAAAATAAGTTAAAATTTAAAAACGATTTAAAAAAGAGGTTTATGTGGTAATGATAAAGAGAGAGGCAGGGAATTTAATCTGTTTTGTTCAGGAACCGGCTGGATTCCAGGTAGCTGCTGATCATCTGGGTCATTACCTGGATGATCTGCTTTTTTCCGGTGGGCAGTCCGAGGGTGTAAAACCGGTTTGAAATAGCTGCAATGATGATAACGACAATATTGACCTGGCTTTCAATCTCCTCTTTGTCCATGGCACCCATTCTCTGCCGGAATATGGAGACAGCCTGCCTGGCCTCAAGGCGTTCATACTTTCTGAAAATTTTTTCCACATCCTTGTCAATGTACTGAAGCGGATAGATATTCTTAAAAAAAGCCCTGTCCTTCCTGAAGGCGTTAAAGGATTGATTGACATAATGGGAAATAAGATCTTTCAGATCGGCACCGGACAGGTCGGGAATATTTTTGGTGGAAAACGTCGCCTCAAAAAAACGGACCTGGAAATCCTCAATCAACTCCAGCAAAAGCTGTTTCTTGTCTTCAAAGTAGTTGTAAAACGTACCGATGTTGACCCCTGCAACAGAGGCGATTTCATTGCTGGACGTATTGTGGTATCCCTTGGACGCGTATAATTGGTAGGCTGTATCCTTGATTTTTTTCCGGGTTTCAATACCACGTTTTTGTTTGGGTACAGCGGTCTGTTTTCTTCCCACGGCAGATGTTTTGCTCCTCCTGATCTTTTTTTAAGGCAAGGCCTATATAGTACGGATAAGCGACATCGTCAAATCAAGTCAACACTTAAATTTACACATCAGCGCCGGGAAAGTTGATTGCGGCATGATCTTATCGGGAATTGTCCGGGTGATATCCATCGGGCTTTTCAGCAGGTTACGATGTGTTTTTGAAAAAACGGAATAATACGGGCAGCTGAAGCGGATGTCCGCACCAGCTGCCCGGCTACGGCAGCCTAATCCGGAATATCCGGGTTAAACCTTAAACTGTGACATCCGCTGCCCCAGGCGCTCTGCAAGACCGGTGAGATCAAAGGCGCTCCTTTTAATCTCCCGGCTGCCGGTATTCATCTCATCCGAGGACTGGTGCACCTGCTGGATGGACTCGGTAATCTCCCGGGCGGCTGAAGAACCCTGTCCCACCTGTTCATTGGCCTCGGAAATCCCCCGTGAGACATTGGCTGTGTTTTCCGCGATCTCCTTTGTGGCAATGGACTGCTCTTCAATGGCCGAGGCAATGGTGTGAACAATCGTGTTCACATCGGCAACAATGGCTGAAATCTCCTTGATCACGGTAACCGAGGCAGAGGCGGATTCCTGGATCTCATCCACCTGGGCCTGGATATCCATGGTGGCCTCGGATGTCTGTTGTGACAGCGCCTTGATCTCATTGGCCACAACGGCAAATCCCTTGCCGGCCTCACCGGCCCGGGCCGCCTCAATGGTGGCATTCAGGGAGAGCAGATCGGTCTGGGATGAAATCTCCCGGATCGCTTCGGTTACCTGGCCTATGGCAGAGGCCACACGGTCCAGGCGGCCCATCTGTTCTGCTGCTTCCCCGGATTGGGACACGGCGTTCTGCACGATCTCCTTGGCGGTTTCCGTGTTTTTGGCGATCTCATTGATAGTGGCGGTCATCTGTTCCACTGCCGTTACCACGGAGTTGGTATTCCCGGTCGAGGTTTCCATGGCACCGGATACCGAGGCCATATTGATGCTCATCTCTTCTGCGGAAGCTGCCACTATATTGGATTTTTCAGCGTTTGACGCCGCGCTCCCCGACATCCTGTCCGAGAATGCAGAGAGATCCCCTGCCGAGGCATTCAGGGTGGTGACCCCCTTTTTGATCTCCTGCACCATCTCTTTCAGGCGCCGGCTCATCTCATTCATGGCCCTCACCATGATACCCAGTTCATCCCTGTTTTTAATCTCAAGGGTATTTAAAAAATTCCCCTCGGATATCTCATTGACATGGGCCACGGTCAGCTTCAGTGGACTGGTAATTGACCGGGTTATGGTCACGGCAATACCTATGATAAGAACCACCATCACACTGCCGATGATAAGAAATACCTTTTTGATAGTGCCGGACAGGTGTCCGGCAACATTGCCCATGGCAGCGTGAAAGTCTTTGAGCAGGTCAGGCAGTTGCGCCACAATCATCTCAATATCCGATACAATGGCCTCTCTTTTTCCGGCATCTTTTTCTGCTGCATAGGCCTCTACCAGGGACGACCATCTGGTACTCATGCCGTGGCCCTTGTCCGTGACACTGACCATTTCAGTCAGCAGGGGATTGCCCATCAGGGTTTTAACCAGGTTTGCAGCGGCAACCTGGCTGTCCTGGGGGACATAGGTCTTCCGGACTTCGGCAACCGTCTCATCCACGGACAGCCCCTTTTTCATGAGCCGGTAAAGATTACCGATGGAACCGTCTCTCTGTCTGATGAGCGCAAGGGTCTTCCGGAGCCGGTCCAGATGTTCGGGTTGCCCTGTGGTCACAAATCTTTCAAACTCAAATTTTGCAGTACCGATAAAGACTTCATATTGATAAGCGGATTTTTCCACCCCGCCGATCTGGCTGATCTTCCCGAAAAATGAGAAACTCACCAGGATCAGAAACCCGGTTGATGCAATTGACAACAGGATAATCATTGAAATCTTCTTACCCACAGAATTAACGAACATCTTTACCCCCTTTGTTGATTAATTTGCATAACAAATCAGCATCTTATCACCATCAAACAAAGTTCACAAGAAAAACCAACGGATACCAACAGAACCAGGAGTTATACCCTCCCCTGGGATTCGGACCTTAAGGTTCATGACAGTCTGACCCGGATATGATATATTAACCGGGTTTACCCTTACCCTTGGAAAAAGGACTCACAAGTGTTTGAATTAAAAGATTTTTGTGCTGCCCGGAGCCTGGACCAGGCAGATGAACTGCTGCACCGGGATAAGAAAAACGTGATCCTGGGCGGTCTGCTCTGGATGCGGATGGGCACACGTCAGTATAATACCGGAATCGATCTGGCAGGACTCGGCCTGGACCGGATCACGGATACGGGAGACCACATAGAGATCGGTGCCATGACCTGTCTTCGCCAGGTGGAAACCAGTGCGCTTCTGGAAGACAATTTCGGGCCTGTATTAAGGGATTCGGTATCCCATATTGTGGGCGTCCAGTTCAGAAACATGGCCACGGTGGGTGGCTCCGTGTTCTCGCGATTCAGCTTCTCCGATGTGGTCACGGCCCTGATGGTCCTGGATACCCGGGTCCATCTGCACCGGGGCGGCATCATTCCCCTTTCGGATTTTATGGCAACCTCCCCGGGCAGGGATATCCTGGTAAAACTGGCCATTCCCAAACACAAGGTCGATACCGCCTACATGAGCCACCGCAAGAGCGCCACGGACTTTCCCGTGCTGGCCGCAGCCCTGAGCCGTTCAGGCAATACCTGGAAAATCGCCCTGGGCGCAAGGCCCTCACGGGCAAAACTGGCCCCTGAAGCCGCTGCACTGCTCCCTGCGACGCCCGGACCTGCCCAAATCGATACCACCTGCACCACCCTTATACGGGAGCTGGGGTTCGGGAGTAACCAGCGGGGCAGTAAAGCCTACAGGGAACACCTGGCTAAAGTACTGGTGAAAAGGGGGATTCAGGCCATATGCAGATAAATCAAATCAGAATCTCATGTGAGATCAACGGCACGCGCTGTGAGGATGATATTGCCCCGGACCTTACACTCATTGATTTTTTAAGGTCCAAAGGGTTTTTAAGCGTCAAGCAGGGCTGTGATACGGCCAACTGCGGGTTGTGCACCGTATGGCTGGACCGGAAGCCCGTGCTCTCCTGCTCCGTCCTGGCTGCCCGGGCCAACGGTAAAGCCGTCACCACCATAGAGGGGGTTCAGGAAGAGGCTGAGGCCTTTGCCCGGTTTATGGCGGACCAGGGGGCGGACCAGTGCGGATTCTGCAGCCCCGGCCTGGTTATGAACATCCTGGCCATGGAACGTGAACTGGAAAACCCCGGACCTGAAGAGATCAGGCATTATCTATCCGGAAATCTCTGCCGGTGTACCGGATATGCCAGTCAGATGCGGGCCATTGACGCCTATCTGGCCGCCAAAGGGGGAACGGTATGAAGTATGTAAACAAGGGGGTTCCCAAGCTGGATGCCATGGCCCTGGTAACCGGAAAGCCAGTATATACAGACGATATTGCCCCTGAAGGCTGCCTGGCGGTCAAAGTGCTGCGAAGCCCCCATGCCTTTGCCCGGATTACGGATATTGACACGGAGGCGGCCGGACAGATGCCCGGTGTGGCCTGTGTACTCACCCATGAAGATGTTCCCCGGAACAGGTTCACAATGGCAGGCCAGTCCTTTCCCGAGCCCAGCCCCTATGACCGCCTGATCCTTGACAAGCTGGTCCGGTACGTGGGGGATCCTGTGGCCATTGTGGCGGCCGTTACGGAAAGGCAGGCCGATCATGCCCTTAAGGCCGTTAACGTCACCTACGACGTTCTGGAGCCGGTACTGGACCCGGACCAGGCCCTGGACCATCCTAGCATCATCCATCCCGAAAACGATTACCATGTTAACTTTGACATCGGCAATGATGCCACGCGCAACCTGTGCAGTTCAGGGGAATTCTCTTCGGGGGATGTGGATGCCGCCTTTGAACAGGCCGAGGTCCTGGTGGACCGGACCTACGAGACAAAGGCCAACAACCAGGCCATGATGGAGACCTTCCGGACATTCAGCTACATGGATCACACCGGGCGGCTGACCCTGGTCTCCGCCACCCAGATTCCCTTCCATGCCAGGGCCATCACTGCCAGGGCCCTGAATATCCCAAAGCAGCGGATCAGGGTGATCAAACCAAGGATCGGGGGCGGTTTCGGGGCAAAACAGACCGTGGTCAGCGAACTTTTCCCTGCGCTTGTGACCCTGAAAACAGGAAAACCTGCCAAGATCGTCTTTACCCGCCAGGAGAGCTTTGCCGCTTCCACCAGCCGTCATGCCATGAAGATCAGGGTGCGCCTGGGGGCGGACAAAAAGGGCAACCTCCTGGGCATCCATGTGGATACCCTGTCCAACACCGGTGCATACGGCGAGCACGGCCCCACCACCGTGGGCCTCTCCGGTCACAAGACCATGCCCCTGTACAACAAGGCCCGGGCCATTAAGTTTACCTATAACGTGGTCTACACCAATACCATGTCCGCCGGGGCCTTCAGGGGCTACGGCGCCACTCAGGGAACCTTTGCCATGGAGTCGGCCATGAACGAACTGGCCAAAAAGCTGGCCATGGATCCCCTGGCACTGCGGCTGAAAAACCTGGTGGAGGAAGGCGAGGTCATGCCAGGATACTACGGGGAGAAACTTTCCGCCTGTACCCTGGACCAGTGCATCAGCCACGGCAAAGACCTGATCGGCTGGGATGAAAAATACCCCTGCCGCAAAGTATCGGACTCCCGTGTACGGGCGGTTGGCGCCGCCATTACCATGCAGGGATCCGGCATTGCCAACATTGATACGGCCTCGGTGGAGATCCGCCTCCAGGATGACGGGTTCTATACCCTGATGATCGGTGCGGCTGACATGGGCACCGGCTGTGACACCATCCTGGCCCAGATGGCTGCTGAGACGCTTTGCTGTGACATGGAGAAAATCGTCGTCAGCCAGGTGGACACGGACCACTCCCCCTATGACACAGGCTCCTATGCCTCCTCCACCACCTTTATCACCGGCATGTCCGTGGTAAAGGCCGGAAAGGACCTCATTGAACAGATGATCGGGGCTGCCGCCAAAAGGCTCAAAACAGAGGCCGGGGACCTGGAATTCAACGGCAACCTTATATTTGCAGGCTCACCGGACGGGGATACGGCCATAACCGTGGAAGACCTTGCCCGGCGGCTGGCCGTGGGCCACGGCGCCTGCCTGAGCGCCACAGCCACCCATGCAAGCCCGGTGTCCCCCCCGCCCTTTATGGCGGGATTTGCGGAAATCGAACTGGATCTTGAAACCGGAAAGGTGGACGTGATCGACTATGTCGGTGTGGTGGACTGCGGCACCCCCATCAATCCGAATCTTGCAAGGGTCCAGACCGAAGGGGGGATTGCCCAGGGTATCGGCATGGCCCTGTTTGAGGACATAACCTATAACAAATCCGGAAAGATGATGAACACGAGCTTCATGCAGTACAAGATTCCCTCCCGCCTGGATATCGGAAATATCAGGGTGGATTTCAAAAGCTCCTATGAACCCACGGGGCCCTTTGGGGCCAAATCCATCGGAGAGGTGGTCATCAACACCCCGGCACCGGCCATTGCCGATGCCGTTGCCAATGCCTGCGGGGTACGGCTCCGCAAACTTCCCATAACCGCAGAAGACATCATAACGGGTATCCATGACTATTAAAACACCTGATACGGGGCTACTCACGGATCTGGTCATCGCCATCAAGGGCGGCGGGGATCTTGCCACGGGCATTGCCCTCCGCCTTTACATGTCAGGCTTCACCAGGCTGTTCATAATGGAGGCAACCGCTCCCACCGTTATCCGCCAGAAGGTCGCCTTTGCCTCGGCCGTTTATGATCACAGCGTTGAAGTGGAAGGGGTCACTGCGGTCCTGGCGGAAAGTCCGGAAGAGATTCCGGATATCTGGGATAAA
>JAKSAX010000210.1 GCA_022361395.1 Desulfobacterales bacterium
AGGGAAACCGGGGTGGATATCTCACGGCCCAGCGCCGCCACGGCCGTGGCCAAAACCAAGTCCAACATCCTCATCGGGGTTACCGCCGACAGCACCATCCACCTGGACCGTCGGGAAATCGATGTCCGGGCGGTCCGGGCCAATGTGGAACGGGCCCTTGCTGAAAATCCGGACGGCAGTGTGGTCATTGCGGCGGACAGGGAGAGCCTCACCGGGCTTGTCATCACGGTTATGGATGCCTGCAGGCTGGCCGGGGCCAAAGATGTCTCCATAGCAGCAGACAAGGGAAGGACAGACTAGATGGGCGCCTTTCAGCCACCATCCCTGAAGGCCGGCCATCCCGTCCGGGACTGGCTGGTTGCCGTGGCTGCGGCTGCAGGCCTCAATATCGGGCTGTTCAGCTTCATGCCCGGCCTGATTCAATCAACTCCTGAGGTGCCGGACCCCTTATCTTCCCTGCACCAGGTCCGGGTCATCCGGGTTAAACAGGCAGAGCCCCCGCCCAAAAAGAGAGAGCCGGAACCTGTTATCCGGCACAGGCCCGTGAAGCAGAAAGCAGACCAGGCAGCCGATCCCATGAAAACCTGCCCCAAGCCCGTGATGGCTGCCCCAAAGCTGGATTTAGGAAACCCGGTTCTGCCAAAGGCGGATCTGCACATCAACGCGCCTCTTCTGGATGACCTGGACCTGGAAGTCCCTGAGTTGAAATCATCCTATGAAGCCGGGGAACTGGACCACGGTCTTACGGCCCTGTCCAGGATCCAGCCCATGTATCCGTTCAAGGCAAAGCAACGGGGTATTGAAGGCCATGTGACAGTGGCGTTTACAGTATCTCCCCAGGGCATGGTTCAGGATATCGCCATTGTCAGGGCAGAGCCGGAAAAGACCTTTGACAGCGCAGTGATGAACAGCCTTAAACTCTGGCGGTTCAGCCCCCCGACGGTTGAAGGGATTCCGGTAGCCGCAAGGGCCAGGACCACCATCCGCTTTAAACTAAAGGATAACTGATGATACAGGTTTATAAAATCCATGTCATCTGTGCGGCGGCCCTGGTTATAATGGCAGGGCTTTATGCCGGCACGGCCATGGCCGCCGTCCCCGGCCCCCCCCTGTCACTTCAGGCCGGTATCACGCTCAACCGGGCACAGGCCCTGTTCGGGCAGGGGGAGATAAAAAAGGCCATTGCCGTCCTTGAGTCCTTTGCCTGCCCCACTGCCCAAAACACTTCCAAAGGCTGTAATCATCCGTATCTTTTTTTTACCCTGGGCAACTACTATGCGGCCCGTGCAAAAGAGGCTGTATCAGAGGATGATATGTCCCGTGCCTATAAACAGGCCGTCCAAAGCTATAAAGCTGCGCTCAGGACCACGCCCGGCTTCAGTGAAGCCTGGCTCAACCTTGCGGCGGTCTGCCATGGTGAAGGGCTTCACAAAGAGGCGGCCCTGGCCTTTGAAAAAGGCTATCTTTACGGGGAGACGCCCAGGCCGGTTCATCTTTATTATGCTGCTGTCTGCCATTTCCAGTCCGGCAACAGCCCCAGGGCGCTTGAGCTGTTTGCCATGCTTGAGCAGCGTCATCCCGACCGGATTACCCCTGCCTGGAGAGAGGTTCTGGTCCATGTGCTTTTTTCCATGAACCGCCGAAAAGAGGCCCTGTCCCATATTGAGATGCTGGCGGATACGCCCTGGCCTGAAGGCCCGGGAAACCGGCAGAAAAAATGGCGGGAAATCCTGATCAACCAGTATCTGAGCCTGGACATGGATGAAAAAGCCCTGGCCTATGGCAGAAAACTGACCCGGAACGATCCGCTGGAGGCCAGATGGTGGAAGGCATTATCCCATGTCCATCTCAAGCACAACCGGTTGGACAAGGGGTTGTCAGGCCTGATTGCCTACAGTTTTCTCTCCCCTTTAACCCCTGAGGAAAAGATGCTTGCAGCAGACCTTTACTTTTCTTTGGACATCCCGGCCAGGGCCGCAGACCTGTATGAAAGCCTTGTAAAAGAAGACCGGGGCCAGGTACAGAAAACGGCAGTAACGAAGCTGATCCAGGCCCGGACAATGGCCCGTGACACGGATACCGCACTCAAATGGATCAATGCGGTCCTGGATGACCGGGCCGGGAAATATCTGCTGACTGAAAAAGGAGCCGGGGAACTAAACACCTTAAAACAGCAGCTTCTGCAAATCCAAAAATTCCATGCCGCTGCCGGCCGGGTGCTGCCGCCGTCCCCGGCAGGGCTGAACCCTGTAACACCTGAAAAGGAGTAATCTTCCATGAATCCTGCAGCCAGGGATATTCCTGTAATTCTCACCGCCTTCGGCACCACTGCCAGGGCATTTTCCACCTATGAAAAGATGGATGCCGTTATCCGGGACGCATTTCCCGGTAATCCCGTCCACTGGGCCTATTCTTCCAGGATGGTCAAACATGCCGTGGCCAAAAGGAAGACGCTCAAAGATCCCCTGGAAATAGCCCGGACCCTGTCAGAACAGGGACACCCCTGGGCCGTGGTCCAGTCCTTGCACCTGATCTGCGGCCATGAGTTCGACCGTCTCGCCGCAGAGCGGGATCATGCCGGTATCCGGTCTTCCATGGGCCTGCCCCTGCTCACCTCCCCCCGGGATTATGAACAGACCGCCAGGGCTTTGGGCCCCCTTTTCCCGGATGATCCGGACCAGGCAGTGGTTCTGGTCGGCCACGGCACCGACCATCCGGCCTGGTCTGCCTATCCGGCATTTGAAGCCGTGCTCAGGAAAATTTACGGGCCCCGCATTTTTGTCGGGGTTGTGGAAGATTTCCCGGACATGGATTATACACTTGAACGGATACAGGCTGCCCGTTATAAAAAGATCTGTCTCATTCCCCTGATGCTGGTGGCAGGGGTTCATTTCAAAGAGGACCTGACCACTAAAGAAGGTTCCTGGCAGAAGACCTTTGAGCGTAATGATATAGAGGTCTCTGTGGTGGATCACGGTATCGGAGAGATCGAAGATATTACAAAAATATTCTGCCGCCACATCTCCCAGGCCCTGGATGTGATTCCGGTTTAATCAGGTCATGCAGGATTTTATCGTCTGTCCGGGTGTGCCCATTACCGGATAGTCCCCAGAATTCCGGAACATGTTTACCGGGATGTCCTTCCCGCAACCATGGCCGGGCAGCTTCGGGAGAGAAACAAGCTGTTTATGCATAGACATATTGTGGGGGTAAAGATTCTTACTTTATTACCTTATCTCTGTCATGGCTTCTTAGGGAAGTTTCCCTAATCTTTAAGATTGTGGGTTGATTTTATAACTTTTGAATTCAAATTCAAACAAACTCAATCATTTCATTATTGGTAAGAGACTCCATTTTTCCATAGCTCGTATTCGCTGATATCAATCATTTCATTCCAATAGACAGCATAACCGCCAGGCTCCACCTTAACATTCTTAAAAAAGGCCTGATCATTAAGGGGTGAAAACATATCATTACTTAACAATTTACTTATGTCATATTGTTTGATTTCACCGTTATCAAAAGTCACAATGATTATTTTATGATCTGTAACAACTGCAGTTTTTATTTTTGGTACATTCATTTCAGATGATTACTCCAAAGGCGGTAGTTTTTTAAATTCTTATATTCACAAGTGATGAACAAACTCATTATTTTCTCAATCCAGCGTGACACAAATCAAAAGAAGAAGCAATTACATGCACTGAATGCAGTAATATTGAACGCCACAATCATGGTATAAAAGTTGATCGAATCCGATTTTAATTTAGTCAGGACTGAAAAAAGTAATGCCGGGCGATCTGCTTTGAGGTCCTGTGTGCCGGTCTTCCGGATCTGACCGGAAATGCCATAAACAATTCCAGCTC
>JAKSAX010000288.1 GCA_022361395.1 Desulfobacterales bacterium
ATTGCAGCGGACCAGGGCATGGACATCAAGGCGGTGGCCCCATTGGTTACCCGCCCCCTAACCACCCTGATCTACCTGGATGAGGAGATTAAAACACCTGCCGATCTCTCCGGAAAAACCATAGGGTTTACAATGCCCGGGGTCACGGAGATGATGCTCAGGGTTTTTGCAGATATCAACGGGATTACGGATTACACCCCTGTGAACATGGGAGTGCCCTCCCTGATTTCCAATGAGGTGGATGCGGTGATGGTTCCCTGTAAGACCTATGACACCATGGGTATGGAACAGCAGGGCTATGATGCAAGGCTGTTTGAGCTTGAAAAATACGGGATCCCGGATTATGAAGAACTGATCTTTGTTGCCGGATCCAAAACCCTGGATGAAAAAGCCGAAGCCATCCGGGGATTTGTCAAAGCCATCCGCATTGCCCTGGCCGAAGTCCAGATCGATCCTGAAATCGCCATGGGGCTTTACCTGGAAGCCCTTCCCGAAGCAGATGAGGCCCGGGAGACCCGGGCCTATGAACTGACCCGTCCTTATTTTGCAGGACCGGAGGGGCATGATCCCGTCAAATGGCAGGCCTTTGCCGATTTTGCACTGGCCCGCGGCCTGATTCGGAACAGGGTGGACACGGCAGATCTCATCCACACCTGGGAGTAAGCCCGGCAGCACAAACCGCCGGGGCAATCGCATATAACCCTGGCACGGTTTTTATTTTTTCTGAAACCTTACTTAGGCGTTGATCCTTCACAAACCACCTGAAAACACAGGGAGGCAATCATGAATCTCACCACCGTTGATATTTACAAAGACCTGTGGACCATCCGGCAAAACAGCCCCCTGGTCCACAATATTACCAATTACGTTGTCATGAATTCCACTGCCAATGCCCTTCTGGCCATAGGGGCCTCTCCGGTGATGGCCCATGCGGAACAGGAAGTGGCGGATATGGTGGACATTGCCTCCGCCCTGGTCATCAATATCGGCACCCTGAGCAGGGAGTGGATAGACGCCATGTTCAAAGCCGCGAAAAAGGCCAGGCAAAAAGGGATTCCCATCATTCTCGATCCCGTGGGAGCAGGGGCTACCCCTTTCAGGACAGATACGGCCAGGGACCTGATACGCTCTGCGGCACCTGCCGTTATCCGGGGGAACGGATCCGAAATCATGGCACTCAGCCAGGCAGGGGGGACCACCAAAGGGGTGGACTCCACCTCGGAATCCGGCCAGGCCGTTGAATCCGCCAGGAACCTGAACCTTGCCTTTGATTCCGTTGTCTGTGTGACCGGAGAGACCGATTATATTTTATCAGACAGCGGGGTGCTGGAGGTGAAGAACGGGCATTACCTCATGCCCCGGGTCACAGGGATGGGGTGCACGGCATCTGCCCTGTGCGGCGCTTTTGCTGCGGTAAACCCGGACTTCCGGCAGGCTGCGGCCCATGCCATGGCAGTTATGGGAATTGCCGGTGAAATAGCGGCAAAAGAGGCCAAAGGACCGGGCACGCTCCAGCTCCACTTTTTAGATGCCCTGTTCCTCATGTCTGAACAGGATATTCACGACCACTTAACGGTATAGGAGAATCAAAGGTGACCTCATACTACAGAGCCCTGACCATTGCCGGATCGGACAGCGGCGGCGGCGCCGGTATCCAGGCCGATCTGAAAACCTTTTCCGCACTGGGCTGTTTCGGCATGTCCGCCATCACCGCCCTGACAGCCCAGAACACCCGGGTGGTCACCGGGATTTTCCCGGCACCGCCTGAATTCATCGGAAAACAGATAGATGCGGTAATGGATGACATCGGAACAGATGCCGTTAAGATCGGCATGCTTCACTCGCCGGAAGTCATTGAAACGGTTGCCGGCAAGCTTGAGCAATGGCGCTGTCCCAATGTGGTGGTGGATCCGGTGATGATTTCAAAAAGCGGGGACAAGCTGTTGCTGGATGATGCTGTAACCGCCCTGAAAAAAAGACTGTTGCCCCTGGCCACGGTGATCACCCCCAACCTGCCCGAAACGTCGGTGCTGCTGGGAAGACCCGTTGAAACCGCTGAAGATATGCCGGATGCGGCAAGGGAACTGGCTGAACTCGGGGCGGTAAATGTCCTTGTCAAAGGCGGTCATCTTGAAGGGGAAAAGAGTCATGATATCCTCTTTGAGAGCGCCACCGGCAACATGCGGGAACTACCCGGAGAACGGATTGACACCCCCAACGCCCACGGCACGGGATGCACCCTGTCCTCTGCCATTGCCGCCGGCCTTGCCAGGGGCCTGGACCTCATTGCTGCGGTTGAACAGGCAAAAGCCTATATCACCGGTGCATTGTCCGCGGGAAAGAAATACACCACAGGCAAGGGCCATGGCCCGGTTCATCATTTTTACGATCTCTGGAAAAAAGAGAGCTGACACCCGCCCTGAACCGGCCTCTCCGGTTCAGGGATCAGCCTGAAAAACCGCCGGGTCAAAGAATCATACCTTGAACCTGGAAACAATCCTGTTCAAGGTATCAGCCAGCCCGGAAAGCTCCCTTGCCTGACCGCTGACCTGGCGGCTGCCCTCTCTTATGTCCGTGGCAGCCTGGCTGACACCTGCAATGTCGCGGGTCACCTCTCCTGCCACGGTTGACGACTGGTTCACGCTGCCGTTCACCTCTTTGACCCCCGAGGCGGCCTGGGCGACATTATCGGAGATTTCCCGGGTGGTGACGGCCTGCTCTTCAATGGCAGAGGCCATATTGGTCACAATATCATTGATCTTGCCGATCACCGTTGTAATCTCCCCGATGGCTGAGACAGATTCCCGGGTCGTACCCTGGATACCGGATATCTGGCTGCTGATCTCTTTGGTGGCCCCGGCGGTCTGCTGGGCCAGGGCCTTTATCTCACCGGCCACCACGGCAAATCCCTTGCCTGCCTCTCCGGCACGGGCCGCTTCAATGGTGGCATTCAAGGCCAGAAGGTTGGTTTGGTCGGAAATATCCTCTATGGTCTCAGTCACTTTTGAAATTGCTGCGGCAGCATGCCCCAGTGCATCGACTTTTTCCGATACACTGCCTGCCTGAACAACGGCGTTCCGGGTTATTTCACTGCCCGTGGCCGTGTTTTTGGAGATTTCACCTATGGTAACGGACATCTCCTCCACTGCGGCCACGATCATCCGGATATTGGATTCGGCTGCTTCCGCAGCAGATGCAACCCCGGTCATATTGGCACTGAGTTCTTCAGCAGAGGTGGCCACGGTTATGGATTTGTCAGCAGTCCTGTCCGAGTTCGCGCTGATGGTATCGGAAATACCTGTCAACCGGCCGGATGAGTCACTGAGGGTCTGTGAGCTTTCCACGACCTGGCCGATGACCTGCCGCAGCTTTTCCGACATGACATTCATGGAGGAGAGCAGCCTGCCGATTTCATCGTGGCGCTCTATATCTATTTCCCGGCTGAAATCCCCCTCTGCCAGCTGATTTGCAAAGTTCACCGCCTTTGTCACCGGGCCGGTAATCAGAATAGTCAGCAACAGGCCGAATCCCATACTCACAGCAACGCCCACAATAAGTAAAATACCGATAAGGGTTCTGGACCGCGTTCCGGAGACGATGATGTCAGCGGACTGTTTGTCCACGGTTTCAAGCCCTGCTTTCAGAAGGACATCCACGTTGTTTTCAAACCCGTAGATATGGGACTTAAAGGGTTTCATCATACTGTTTCCCCTCTGGGGAGTGATGGCGGAATCGGATAAAACCCTGCCTGACAACTCCGTAAACCCGGCCACATACCTGCTGTATGATTCACCTGCCGTTTTAGCGGCTTCGGCAATTTCCGGTGAAAAACCGGCATTTGCCTGAATCATTCTCTCCATTACCCCCATCAGCTCCACGGTTTTTCCAGAGACTTTTTTAAATTTTGCAACATAGCCCTTCTGCTTTTCAGGCTTCCCGATATTCAGGAAAAAATCCTTTTCATACCGCCGGTGCTGCAGAGCCAGGATCTTGAGTTCCTCTGCCTCCTTAAGAAAGCTGACATGCGCTTTGACCAGAACATTGACATCGCCCATATTGGACGAAATTCTGTTAAAACCTATTCCGCCGACCACGGCGGTTATCAGGGAGGTAAATAAAAATGCCCCAAACATCTTTTTCTTTAACGCCATATCCTTAACCAAAGATAAACCCATTATTATCTCCTTCTAACTTTCCCGGCGGTTAAGGATCACGCAAAAATAACTTCACCTGATCTGTTTATAACAACCCTTGAAACGTTGGGTATGCTGCAAACAGAATGTGAACTGATTCTTACACAATCCCTTATTCCGCGTATTTAAAAAAAGGACTACTCTGGGCTGAAACTTATACCATGTAAGGAAAAAGACGCCATCCATTAACACAATTCTAACCAAGTTCTAATATTTGGACCGGGAAACTTAGGGATCGGGCAAAAATAACTTCATCTGATCTGCATTTCACACCGCCGGCAGTCAACCACCACCCGGAACCGTCCTTTTTCATTTTCCAGGTAGAGGGGGCCGCTCCAGGCCCTGTTGTCCTTTGGCTTATGACGCTTGGGGCATTGCCCCATGCTGTGGCGGATGCAGTGTTTTGTGGTCATGACAGGCCCGTCCGGTTTGACCGGGGAAATCTCAAAGGCAGGTTCAACAGGGGCCACCCCCCGTTTTTCGTAAAATTTCCGGGCAAGGGCATTGGCCACATTGGCCCGGAAATCCAGACTTGATTCCGGATAGGGAACCGGGGCGGTATTCCGCACGGAGGCCATCTGAACGTATTGCCTCTCCCTTTTTACCTCCAGGGCCGAGACCAGGTCCCTGCGAAGCCGGTTCAAATCCTTTGCAGACAAGAAATAGGGGGCTGATTCTATGGAAAGGCTGCGGAGAAAAAACAGGGAATTGCCCAGTTTCCCCAATTGGGTTTCAATGACCCCGAGGGCCCGCTCCTTGTTTCTGGCCGGTTCCTTGGGAGACTCCATCTTCACCTGGGCACAAGTGTTGTCCTCATCTTCGGAGCTAAGAAGAAAACCATCCTGTACCTCGGAAAAAACCAGGTCCAGGCCGATCCTGCGGTCTGAGGTTTTACCGGCCATGAGCCTGGAGAAAGCTTGGTCATGGTTTCGGTATACTGTCATTCCCGGAGAAACCGGCATCTTCTTAAGGGGCTGCCGGCCCGGCGGAAACAATTTCCCGGCTTTGTCCACCCGGTTGACCTGGAATCCCCTCAGCCTCCCCCCGGCATCCAGAAAGCAAAGCCCGTCCCCGTTGTTCAGCCTGTGGCGGGTGTCCAGGGTCAGCCAGTCCGGGGTCACTTTTTTTATGGTGCCGATCTTCTCTCCCATGGATTTAGGGGTATCCGGTGAGTCTACGGGTCCGCCTTCACGGCCGAACAGGAAATAATCGGTTTCACCCCGGTTAAATGTTTTGGCAGGGTCCGGGGTAAAGGATAAAACGGTTTTACCTGAAGAGGCCTTGGTAAATCCCGGGTTGCCTTCGAGTAGGGCATCCAGGCGCCGGCGGTAGAATCCGGTAATATTTTTAACATAGGCCAGGTCCTTCAGCCTGCCCTCAATTTTAAATGAGGTAATACCGGCCCCTGCCAGGGCAGCCAGATGATCTGACCGGTTCATATCTTTAAGGGAAAGCAGGAACCGGTTTTCCGCCAGGACCTCGCCCGCCTCCGTGACCAGGTTCCAGGGCAGGCGGCAAGGCTGGCCGCAGGCCCCCCGGTTGGCGCTTCGTCCCCCTATGGCCGCACTCATATAACACCGGCCGGAATAGCAGACACAGAGTGCCCCGTGTACAAAGGCCTCCAGGTCGACACTGGTGGATTTACGGATCCTGGCTATGGCGTCAAGCCCAAGTTCCCTGGCCAGGATCACCCGCTGGAATCCGCTCTGCTCAAGGAAACGGACCTTTTCAGGGGTCTGGTTGTCGGTCTGGGTGCTGGCAAAAAGCGGTATGGGCGGCAGGTCCATCTCTAGCAGCCCCATATCCTGGATGATCAGTGCATCGGCACCGGCATCCCAGATCTTATAAATCAGGTCCCGGGCCGCTTCAAGTTCATGATCGAAAATCAAGGTATTCAAGGCCACATAGACCCGTGCCCTGTATCTGCGGGCATAGGTGCACAGCTGCCCGATTTCGGCAATGGAATTTCCCGCAGCTGCCCGGGCCCCGAATTGTTCCGCACCGATATATACGGCATCCGCACCGTGGTTTATGGCAGCCATGCCTAATTCATGATTTTTTGCCGGGGCCAGTAATTCCAATGCCTGTTGTCCCATCCCTGCTCCTGATCTGTGCCTGAACAGCCGCCTGTCTGCCGAGGAAAAAGCCAGGAATCTTCATATACAGTACTCCGGTTCCAGGCCCTCGAACGCCTTGCATTTGCCGAATCTTAATCCAAGCACGGGTTTATGGTCATCTGCGATTAAAATACAGTAGTGTCCGGTTAGGTTGTTGCATATAAAAAGCCTTCGTTTTTTTAAAGAAAAAGATCATTTTTTTGTTGACAAATGTGCGCAAAAATTGCGGCGCGCCTTGAAAAAACATTTCAAGGAGAACCGACATGGCGCATATTTTAATTCCTAAACATAAAATTCACTCCCTGACTTTTGACCAGTTCAAGTCCCCTTTTGTAGACTTGCTCCCACTTACACCTGAACTACACTCAAGAGGAGACCGTCCATTAAAAATGACATTTGAAGATCAACTAAACGCTCTGATATACTTCCATCTTCAGGAACATAAATCTGCTCGGCA